>JAJRSY010000190.1 GCA_024278565.1 Bacteroidota bacterium | reverse complement strand
TACGATGGCACGAACATTAATCTTGCCAAGACAAAGGGCAAGGTAGAAGACCTGAAGACGACGGCCAAAAGTACTATTTCATTGGAAGGAAGTCTAGGTATTGGCCATACACGATGGGCAACCCATGGTGTGCCCAATGATGTGAATTCGCATCCGCACTGTTCCAATTCGGGTGATTTGGTCATTATCCATAACGGGATTATAGAAAACTATGAATCCATAAAAAAGGAACTGACCAAAAGAGGCTATGTGTTTCATTCCGATACCGATACTGAAGTTTTGATAAACCTAATTGAAGAGGTTCAAAAAACCGAAAATGTACTATTGGGCAAAGCGGTACAGATAGCCCTTACCCAAGTAGTGGGAGCCTATGCCATAGCGGTATTCGATAAGAAGAAGCCCGATGAGATCGTTGTTGCCAAATTGGGCAGCCCGTTGGCAATAGGGATTGGCGATAACGAGTTTTTTATAGCCTCTGATGCGTCGCCATTTATAGAATTCACTAATAACGCTGTTTATTTGGAAGACGGGCAAATGGCCATTATTCGTTTAGAGAAGGAAATCAAACTAAGAAAAATAAAAGATGATTCAGTGGCCTACCCGAATATTCTAGAACTTCAAATGAACCTAGAGGAAATAGAAAAAGGCGGTTACGATCATTTTATGCTCAAAGAGATCTATGAGCAACCAAGGGCGATCTTAGATACGTACCGTGGGCGGTTACGAGTAGATCAAGGCCTGATCCGTATGGCCGGTATCGACCAAAACCTTGAAAAGTTTATGAACGCCGATAGAATAATCATTGTGGCCTGTGGCACCTCATGGCATGCGGGTCTTGTGGCAGAGTATATTTTTGAAGATCTGGCACGTATATCAGTAGAGGTGGAGTATGCCTCAGAATTTCGATATAGAAATCCGGTAATAACCGATAAAGATGTGGTGATCGCCATATCACAATCGGGCGAAACGGCCGATACATTGGCGGCCATAAAACTGGCCAAAGAAAACGGGGCATTCGTTTTTGGCGTCTGTAATGTCGTAGGGTCTTCAATAGCCCGTGAAACCGACGCCGGAGCATACACCCATGCCGGGCCCGAAATCGGTGTAGCATCTACAAAAGCGTTTACCACGCAGATAACCGTATTGACATTGATCGCTTTGAAATTGGCCAAGGCGAAAGGTGAATTTTCAGACTCTAGGTTTCACGAGTATTTGACCGAATTGGAGACCATACCCTCGAAAGTAGAAAAGGCATTGGAATCGAACCCCTTGATAGAGATCATCGCAGATGTTTACAAAGACTCAACTAACTGCCTTTATCTGGGCAGGGGCTATAATTTTCCCGTTGCTCTGGAAGGGGCTCTCAAATTGAAGGAAATCAGTTATATTCATGCAGAGGGGTATCCTGCGGCAGAAATGAAGCATGGCCCTATAGCTTTGATCGACGAACAAATGCCTGTGTTTGTTATCGCTACCAAAAAAGGCCACTATGAAAAAGTGGTCAGTAACATTCAAGAAATAAAATCGAGAAAAGGAAAGATCATCGCCATAGTTACCGAAGGCGATGAGCAAGTGACCGGGTTGGCCGATCATGTCATCGAGGTACCGGAGACACTAGAGAGTTTGACACCTTTGTTGACCACCATACCTTTACAGCTGCTCTCATACCATATTGCGGTAATGCGGGGGTGCAACGTAGATCAGCCAAGAAATTTGGCGAAATCCGTGACCGTGGAATAACACTATTTTTGCGAAGTAAAGAACGGGCATTGTACATAAATTTAAAGAGGGCAAGGTAAGGCCTGCCCAAAAGCACAGTTAAAATTCGTGGCAGGTCTAAAACCAAACCAAATTTGTTAACTTAGGCACTGTTAAAGAATAACTAATTCGTTTAGACTTGTTATTTTGCCTTTATTCATCGGTAAACTATCTTGGGGCAAGCTCACGAGGCATTTAAAAGAATTCACCTTTTACATTTCGACGCAAGCCCGCCTGAACGGAACGGGCAGGCGCCGGAGTATTAAACCTCTCGAAGTTTCGGGAGTGGGAATAAAAACAAGATCCCTGTGTCGAATTCAAATCATTTATTCTTTAACAAGGCCTTACGGGTTTTGGATGATAGCATAAATTGATGGACGAAAAAATAGTTGACTATATAATAATAGGTTCCGGTTTTGGTGGTTCTGTCTCAGCTATGCGTCTTGCAGAAAAAGGATATAGTGTCCTTATTTTAGAAATGGGAAAAGAGTACAGACCTGAATATTTTCCAAAATCTAATTGGAAATTTAATAAATTCTTCTGGAGTCCCAAACTAAGATGGTTTGGCTTCCAGCGTCTATCCTTTTTTAAAAAAGTATTTATTTTAAGTGGTGTAGGAGTTGGCGGCGGAAGTTTGGTCTATGCAAACACCCACATGTTTCCCCCTGATGATTTTTTTTCCAATCCTTCATGGACAAAATCAAAAAATTGGAAACAAACACTTGCACCCTTTTACAAGAAAGCTAAATTTATGTTGGGCACGGTTAAAAATAAGACTTTCAATATTGAAGATGAGATCCTGCAAGAAATAGCCAACGAAATGGGAAGACCGGAATCTTTTGAAGGTGTGGATGTAGGGGTTTATTTTGGTGATACGAAAAAAGAAAAAGACCCTTATTTTAAAGGTTTGGGTCCCTTACGCAAAGGCTGTACCGAATGTGCCGGATGCATGATCGGGTGCAAGGATAAAGCCAAAAACACATTAGATTATAACTATCTATATTTTGCTCAAAAATTTGGTGCCAAAATAAAAGCGGAAACCAAAGCTGTTAAAATTGAACATCAAAATAAACTATATAGGGTTCACACTATTGACAGCACTTCATTTTTAGCAAAGAACAGACAAACCTTTACCGCAAAGAACATTGTGTTTTCAGCTGGTGTTTTAGGCACATTGGACCTACTGTTAAAGCAAAAACATAAGTACAGGACCCTGCCCGGCCTATCTGAAAAACTGGGAGAAAACCTACGTACAAATTCTGAGAGTTTATGTGGGGTAACAACAAAAAATAAAAAGCTCAACCACGGCATAGCCATTTCTTCTGTTTTTAATCCTGATGGGAATACACATATAGAAATTGTCAAATACCCCAATGGCTCCAATGCCATGAAAATGTTCTCTACACTGGCAACGATCAAAAGCACTCCATTAACCAGACCTTTAATATGGTTCAGCAATATTTTTCTTAAGCCAAAACAATTTTTTACACAACTATTTGGTAAAGATTTCGCTAAAAAATCGGTTATTTTTTTGGTCATGCAAAGTTTGGATAATTCTATGAAAATGGTTTACAAAAGATTTCCGTTTTCCAGGATCAGTATTAGTAGTGAAAAGGCAAAAAAGGTTCCCGCATATATTGACATCGGACAGGAAGTAATGCATAAATATGCCAAAAAAGTAGATGGAATTGCACGGAACGCACTTACCGAAGTACTTTTCAATATGTCTTCCACAGCGCATATATTAGGAGGTGTCCCTATGGGCGAAAATGCAGATGAAGGTGTTGTGAACGACCAATTCAAAGTTTTCAACTATCCGAATATGACAGTGCTTGATGGATCCATCATACCCGGAAATTTAGGGGTCAACCCAAGTTTGACCATTACGGCATTAAGCGAGTACGCTATGTCATTAGTGCCCGAAAAAGAAGGAAATACCAACATTTTTCTAGATGAACAATTAAAACAAATGAATGATGGACAATGATAATTGGTGGAGGTGGGGCAACCCAAATGAGGTCCAAGATTTAAAGGATTATCCCAAATTAATAAATCATTTTGAAAAACTGTGGGGCATCAAATTAAAAGATGGGTTTAAAATACCCGACAAATTTGAAGTACCCCTACCTTCTTTTACTTTAGAAGATTTCAAATCAACATTTCCTAAATTAAAGAAAGACCAATTTTCAAATTCAAATGAAGACAGATTAAAATACTCAATTGCCAGAAGTTACCATGATATATTAAAAGTGTTCAAAAATACCATTCGATCTTATCCTGATTTTATTTTGTTTCCTGAATCTGAAGAAGATGTAGAACATATTCTTGATACCTGCAATAGCAACAACATTAAACTAATCACCTATGGTGGGGGAAGCAATGTGACCGGTGCAACGGATTGTGATAGCAGTCACGAAAAAATCGCCATACTGAACATGACCGGAATGAACGCAATGTTAGAGCTCGATGGTGAATCACTGACCGCTACCTTCCAATCCGGTATTTATGGTCCGGAACTGGAAAAAAAACTAAACAGCAAAGGATATACGTTAGGCCATTTTCCGCAGTCTTTCGAGTTTTCGACCTTGGGCGGTTGGGTCGCAACACGTTCAGCAGGACAAGAATCAGGACTATATGGCAAAATAGAAGATATGGTACTGGGGTTAAAAGTTCTTTGCCCTAGCGGCGCCATAGAACACCAAGACTTCCCCAAACATGCTTCCGGTATTGATTTCCATTCGTTATTTATTGGTTCTGAAGGTACTTTGGGGGTCATCACATCCGCTAAAATGAAAATTTCTAAATTACCGGGTTCGTACAATTGGACGGTTGCTTTATTTAAAGATTTTCAAAGCGGAACTCTTGCAATCAAAGAAATGGTCCAAAATGGAATTCACGCAAGTATTACCAGACTTTCAGATGCCGAGGAAACAAAAATACTCTCTTTAATGGGGCATTCGGAAAAATCTTTTGCCAAATCCCAAATCGAAAAATGGGTAAAGTCCAGACTGATAAAAAAAGGATATGACCGACCGTGTTTATTGATGATGCGCTTTGCCATAAAGCAGCCCTCGGATAAAATGCAGATCACTGATGCAAAAACAATTTGCAAAGAATATAATGGTAAAATACTCCCTTCCAATATTTCCTCTACTTGGGAGAAAAAAAGATTTTCCCTGCCCTATCTTAGAGACACTATGATAGAACACCGATTACTGATCGATACTTTTGAAACGGTAACTTACTGGAGCAATCTAAACAACCTATACGAAGGCATAAAAAAAGTTCTTACTGAGAAATCCGGTTTTTTTGAAAAGAAGGGCTTGTTGTTCTGCCATATCTCCCATGCCTATGAAACAGGTGCTTCTTTATATTTTAGTATGATCGTTCCCCAAGAAAAAAATCGGGAACTAGAACAATGGAAACACTATAAAACGGTAGTCTCCGATGCTATTTCTGAATTAAGCGGTGCAATAAGCCATCATCATGGAGTGGGTAAGGACCACCAACAATGGTATTTGCAAAAACTGTCTCCCAATGCACAAAAATTGTTACAGACCATTAAGCACGAGCTGGATCCGAAAAATATTTTAAATCCCGGTAAATTATTCGATGCAACGAAAAGATAAAATAAAACACGCTGTTGAAACGCAATTTGACCTTATCATTATTGGAGGGGGAATTACCGGCGCAGGCGTGTTAAAAGAAGCAGCTGAAAACGGTTTAAAGACCCTGCTTATCGAAAAAAACGATTTTGGTTCGGGAACAAGCTCAAAATCAGGAAAACTTATACATGGGGGATTGAGGTATCTGCAGAATTTACAGTTTAAAATTGTTAGGGAAAGTCTTTCTGAAAGAAATTGGCTTTTAGAACACTATGAACATCTGGTCAAACCCCTTGAATTTATTTTTCCCCTATATGAATCAAAGCTAAAGTTTAGAATAGGGATGATACTCTATCAATTGATGGGAAAACACAAAGCCCTGCCTAAATACAGATTCTTGAACAAGCAAACAGTCGTTGAGAAATTCCCGGAAATAAATACACAAGGACTAAAAGGGGGGGTTTCTTATTATGATGGGGTAACAAATGATGCGCGCTTGGTGACAGAAGTGATTTTTGAAGCAGAACAATTTGAGAATACCCATGCCCTGAGCTACATTGAAGTTACCAACATTACAGATGAACCTGAGTTTTGCAGTATAAAATGTAAAGACAAAATCGATGAAAAAGAATACGGGTTCAATGGTAAGGTAATAGTCAATTGTACGGGTGTATGGACAGATAGAACACTTAATTTATTTAAACCGCAACATTCTAAAATAATGGCGCCGAGCAAAGGTGTTCATTTGGTTTTTTCAATTTCAAAGCTCAATATTAAATCAGCCCTTGTATTTTCTTCAGGAGCGAATGACGGTAGAATGTTCTACGCTTTGCCATGGGAATATAATACTGTTATTCTTGGCACAACAGATACTCCTTTTAATGGCAGCCCTGATGAAGTCAATGAAGATGTCACAGATACCGAATATCTTTTAAATGGTATCAATGGGTTTCTACCTGAATCTGATTTTACAACAAAAGACATTATCTATTCTTTTTCGGGGCTAAGACCACTTTTTGATGAAAAAGTCTCGAGTACGGACAAAACGAGGGATTTTAAAATTTGGTGGAATTCAAAAAATATCATCTCCATCTCCGGCGGCAAGCTCTCTACCTTTAGGGCAATGGCAAAAACACTGCTCAATATTGTTGTTGCTAAAAAGACGCTTATCACTAGGCAGATAAATCAATCGATGATACAAAATAACACATCTAACATTCCACAGCACATTCTGAATTCGTACAGTCCAAAAGCTGTCCAACTTATTAAAACCATTATAGTTGAAAAACCATCAAATGAAGAGCGGGTCATTGAAGAACTGGTTATTATCAAAGCCGAGATTATCTTTGCTGTAAAATATTTACAAGCCCTTAAAATCGAAGATATAATGTTAAGGAGATTCTCTTTTAAATATGGTCTGAACAATAAAAACTATTATACCGAATTGGTTACCAATATCGGTCTGCTTATGCAAGCTGAACTTGGGTGGGACAATACAACATTGGAAAAAGAAATAACCCATTGTCTAAATTGATTTTTGATGGAACGGCCCAAACAAAAAATAACATTTATCTTACATGGTAGGTTAAAACACATTTCCAAACGTCAGGATAAAATACTCGAAGTGTTCAGCAAAGAATTTAATGTCACCTTTAAAACAACCTCTTTAGAAAGCGGGGCAAAAAAATGCACAAATGAAGCCCTTACCGAGAATACTGATATCATCGTAATTTGCGGTGGTGACGGCAGTATCAATGAAACAGCAAATGGTTTTTTAGCAACCAAAACCCACAAAACGGTCTTTTTTGGTGTTCTACCCATGGGTACCGGCAATGATTTTGCCAAATCACTGCATGTAAAAAATGACCTGATCCAATTAAAAGAACTCATTGCAGGCAAACGTTATAAAAAGGTTGACGTTTTTAAAATGGATTATAACAATAAATCGCATAAAAAAGAGAGTAGGTACTTCATTAACATTGCAGATATAGGTATTGGGGGGGCTGTGGTCGAACATGTGGGCAACAGTTCAAAAGTATTGGGCTCGAACCTTACCTATATCAAAGCCATAGTTCTTTCGTTTATAAAATATAAAAAACAGCCCATACAGCTCACAAGCAGTACATTTAATTGGAGCGGACAGATACTTAGCCTTTGTATGGCCAACGGCAAATATTTTGGCAGCGGAATGTGCATAGCCCCTGATGCACAACTGGACGATGGGGAACTTCAATTGACCATTTTGGGAGATGTCAGCCTATTTGATTACATAAAGAACATATTTAAAATAAAAAAAGGAGTGAAAATCAACCATAAAGAGGCCAACTATGCCACAGTGACCAATTGCAGAATAGTATCAAAAGGACTAGAGTGCCCCATTGACATGGACGGTGAGTTTATAGGTTATACACCACTGGAAGTTGAACTGCACTCTAAAAAAATGAACTTTTTCTCTTCAATTTAGAATTTTTACCGGTTCTGCACAACCCGCCATGTTTTTTCGGGGCAGTTTGTTGAAAAGTATCCCATTGTACCTTTCATTAACTTGTATTATTCACGGGTTCCCCCCGTATCAAGTACGGGGCAGGCTGTTATGAAAAATCAATCCCGAAGTCTCGCAAGGAAAGTGCAGAAGTTTTTTAGTGAAGGAATTGTAGCCCTCCCGAATTGTCGGGATTGAGCTAAATAAATTTCCAGCCCGCCTGCCGGACCTTGCCTGCCGGCTAGGCAGGCGGGCAGGTTAGAACATAGCCTTTTTGGCAATAATATACTATGCGCGCATAATTTTTTTCATTTTATGATTTTTGGATATAAAAAAAAACGGTATCTTGCCAGTAACTAACTTAAATATTGAAAAAAATGAGGATTCTATTGATTTCATTGATGCTGATGTTTGGAACGGTCGGCTTCGCCCAAACAACGGTCACCGGAACAGTCGTTGACCAAAATAACGAACCGGTACCGGGAACCAACCTTGTAATCGTAGGAAAAGCAGTGGGTACGGTAACCGATTTTGACGGCAATTTCACCTTGCAGACCGAAGAGGAGCCCCCATTTAAATTGCATGTAACAAGTATTGGCTATTCAGATGCCACTGTAGATGTAACGGAGAACAACCAAACCTTGGCCATTACCATCGCAGAATCACAGACCATGTTGGACGAGATCATCGTATCTGCTTCAAGAACGCCCGAACGAATTTTTGAATCTCCCGTATCGGTAGAACGTTTTGGCCTAAAAGAGATAAAGAACACCACAGCGGCCTCTTTTTATGGCGGCCTGCAAAACCTAAAGGGCGTTGATGTCAATACCAATAGTTTAACGTTCAATTCCGTAAACACCAGGGGTTTTGCCACCTTTTCGAACAATAGGTTTATGCAACTGGTAGATGGTATGGACAACTCCGCACCCGGACTGAATTTTGTATTGGGTAATTTGGTGGGCATGTCTGAATTAGATGTGCAAAGTGTTGAGATCCTATCAGGGGCTTCATCGGCACTTTACGGGGCAGGTGCATTTAACGGTATGTTGTTCATGACCAGTAAGAACCCTTTTGATTTTCAAGGTATCAGTTTTTATGCCAAAGCGGGTATGACCTCACAAGAGGCAGCTGGTGATAACCAGTATTATGATTTTGGTATTAGGGCCGCACATGCTTTTAGCGATAAATTTGCCGTAAAGGCGAACTTCTCTTATTTGAGGGGCGAGGATTGGCATGCCAATAGAATCGATGATATTGAAAACCCAGGGCTTACCAGGGCAGATCCAGGCTATAACGGCTTGAACGTGTACGGCGATGAGGTCGCGCTCACCTTGGATTTTGATGCTGCCGCAAGATTGCCTTCAGGAACCATAGGCTCCGCTTTTGTTTCAAGAACCGGGTATGATGAGGTCGATTTGGCAGACTATGGCGCTGAAAGTGTAAAAGCGGATCTTTCGGCGCATTACCGGCCTTTTGGTGATGATCTTGAAATACTCTATAACTTTAGGGTAGGTAGGGGCACCTCTATATACCAAGGGGCAAACAGATATTCGCTCAATGGCTTCAGTATGCAGCAGCACAAGTTCGAGATTCGAAACGATAATTTTTTCGTGAGAGCGTACACCACTATTGAAAACTCGGGCGATTCATATGACACCCGTTTTGCTGGTATAAATATTAATAGGGCCTGGAAAGGGGATAGGGAATGGTTTGGAGATTATGCCCGAACCTTTATAGGGGCCAAATTGGGTGTGGGCACTGGGGTTCAGTTAGATGATGCAGCAGCACATACAGCGGCCAGGGCCGCGGCCGATACTGGTAGGTTTATGCCGGGCACACCTGAATTTCAGGGGGCTTTTGACAGGGTGACCGCTGATGGCAGCCTATTGACCGGGGCCAAGTTCATTGATAACACAAGGATGCGCCATGTAGATGCCAATTACAATTTCAGCCATGTCACCAAAGATTTCGCCGACATACAGATCGGGGGTTCTTTTCGAGAGTATGCATTGAACTCCAATGGCACTATTTTCACTGATACCGATGGACCCATTACCTACAGCGAATTTGGTGCGTACCTTCAGCTGCAAAAGAAATTGATTGATGAGCGCTTAAAATTCACGGGATCCATGCGTTATGACAAAAACGAGTTTTTTGACGGGTTTTTATCGCCCAGGCTTTCCTTGGCGTACACCCTTGGGGAAAAAAGAAACCAAAATTTCAGGGTCTCCGTACAACAAGGTTTTAGAAACCCCACAACCCAAGACTTGTTCATTGGTCTGAATGCTGGCCGAGCGGTTTTGGTAGGTTCGGCCCCAAGTAATTTAGATAGGGATGTAAGAACGTACACCCTTAACCCAGATGGAAACGGAGAAGCTTTGACCGGTTCCCCTACCGCAACGGTAGTGGGCAGGGCGGCCTATGAGAATGCTTTTTCTTTGGCCTCGGTTCGAGCAGGTACGCCGACCGCAGTGAACACTCCCCTGGTAAAACCGGAAGGGGTCACCGCCTATGAACTGGGGTATCGGGCACAGTTCGGTAAAGTAAGCATCGATCTGAGCGGCTATTACAACCAGTACAAAGATTTTATATCGGTCAGTACGGTCGTTGTTCCTTTTTATGGCGATGCCGCATTGACCCAACTAATACCAGGGACCAATATTCCCGTTGCCCTGGCAGCCTTGGACAATAGTGATTTCCAGGCCTATCAGGTATATACCAACTCCCTATTGGATATCAACTCTTATGGGGGAACTTTTGGGATAGATGCGAAGATTTTCGGAAATTTTGATATAGGTGCCAATTATACCTATGCAAAGCTGGATTTTGACCAAGCTGCCGCCCCTGATTTTGAACCAAGTTTCAATACCCCGGAGCACAAGGTGAAAGCCTCTTTTGGCAATACGGCACTTTTTGAAAATTTCGGGTTCAATGTGAATTATAGATGGAGCGACAGTTTTTTATGGCAACAGACGTTTACGCTTACAGATGGCATAGTTCCTTCTTTTAGCGTGTTTGATGCCCAGGTCAATTATACGGTACCGAGTATTAAGTCCACCTTTAAACTGGGGGGCTCCAATATTTTGGGAGAAGAGTACTTCTCGGCGATAGGAACAGGAATCGTGGGCTCGATCTTCTATGTAGGGTGGTCTATTAACCCATAGGATTACAATATTCGACAAAAAAAGGCATCGCTTTTGCGATGCCTTTTTTTATTAGTGAAACTCTCCCGAAGCCTCGGAATTGAGGAGTTTGATGACAAAAATGGAGTGCTTTTGATCTAATGTAACGCATTAGCTTCAAGACCTGCTAGGTTTTCAAAACGACCTGCTAGGTTTTCAAAACCTAGTAGGTCTGGCATTATGATCCTGAAACTATTTGTGAAATTCAATTTACCTATCGAATAGCTGGCCTTTCCATTCCACAACAGAAGTAAAAGAACCATTTGTTGAGATTCCCTGCCCGTCCGGCAGGCGGGTTCGTACCTCGGAATGACATCGGTTTTTTGGAATGAAAAAAACCAATGAAAAATAAAAAAAGAAAATAAGCACTTCCCAGATAGAATGTAAAAACATATCTTTGCAGCCTGAAAACATAAGGTAGATATGAGTTGTTTTTCGGCATATGGCAATCCTAAAATATATAAACACGTAAGCAATGTCAAAAGTTACAGGTAAGGTATTACAAATAATAGGTCCGGTCGTCGATGTTGAGTTCCGATCGGGTGAAGAGCTTCCAAAAATCTATGACTCGTTGGAAATAGCAAATGCAGACGGTTCCCTATTGGTACTTGAAGTACAATCACATATTGGGGAGAACACGGTACGGACCATTTCGATGGATTCTACAGACGGTCTGAGCAGGGGAACAGAGGTGCTTGCCACAGCTAGCGCAATACAAATGCCCATTGGCGATGATATATACGGGCGTTTGTTCAATGTAATAGGCGATGCGATCGATGGGTTGGGAAATTTGCCAAAGAGTGGTAAAGATGGTCTTCCCATACACCGTGAGGCTCCAAAATTCGAAGAGTTGTCTACCTCCACTGAAGTATTGTTTACAGGAATTAAAGTAATCGATCTTATTGAGCCTTATGCCAAGGGTGGTAAAATTGGGTTGTTCGGTGGTGCCGGTGTGGGCAAAACGGTCTTGTTAATGGAACTGATCAACAATATTGCCAAAGGCCATGGCGGTCTTTCGGTATTTGCAGGAGTAGGGGAAAGAACAAGAGAAGGTAACGATTTGCTTCGTGAGATGCTTGAATCGGGTATCATCAAATATGGTGACGATTTTATGCATTCTATGGAAGAAGGCGGATGGGACCTCACCAAGGTTGATAAAAACATTATGAAAGAGTCGAAAGCGACCTTCGTTTTCGGACAAATGAACGAACCCCCCGGGGCACGTGCCAGAGTGGCACTTTCCGGTTTGACCATAGCCGAATATTTTCGTGATGGGGCAGGTGAAGGGCAAGGTAAAGATGTCCTTTTCTTTGTAGATAACATCTTCCGTTTTACACAAGCAGGTTCAGAGGTGTCGGCGCTATTGGGGCGTATGCCGTCTGCCGTGGGGTACCAACCAACATTGGCAACCGAAATGGGCGCCATGCAAGAGCGGATCACATCGACCAAAAAAGGCTCCATTACTTCTGTACAGGCGGTCTACGTACCTGCTGATGATTTAACAGATCCAGCACCGGCAACAACGTTTGCCCACTTGGATGCTACCACCGTACTATCACGTAAAATCGCCGAATTGGGTATTTATCCAGCGGTAGATCCATTGGATTCCACCTCAAGAATTTTGACCGCTGAAATTTTGGGCAAAGAACATTACGATTGTGCACAACGAGTAAAGGAGCTGTTGCAGCACTATAAAGAATTACAGGATATTATTGCCATACTTGGTATGGAAGAATTGTCCGAGGAAGATAAATTGTCCGTAGGTAGGGCTAGAAGGGTACAACGTTTTCTATCACAACCTTTTCATGTGGCAGAGCAATTTACAGGAATTCCCGGGGTATTGGTAGATATTAAAGACACCATCAAAGGATTCAATATGATTATGGACGGTGAATTGGATCGCCTTCCAGAAGCTGCCTTTAACCTTAAAGGAACCATTGAAGAGGCTATTGAGGCAGGGGAGAAAATGCTGGCGGAAGTTTAAACCCGTTGTTGGTTTTCAGTTGATAGCTTCTGTCCATCAACGAACAACGAACAACGAACAACCAAAAAGGAATGTATTTAGAAATCGTATCACCAGAAGCCACATTATTCGCAGGGGAAGTTACCTCGGTATCGGTTCCTGGGGTCAATGGTGAATTTCAAATGCTGGAAGATCACGCACCAATCGTCTCTTTGCTTCAAGAGGGAAAGGTCATAATAGATGGCAATATTTCAATTGAAGAAGACCATCAAGATAAATTTTCAAAAGATGCCAATGGCAAAATTGTTCTGGCCATTACTAGTGGCACAATCGAAATGAAGGACAATAAGATTATTGTTCTGGCAGATTGAGAAGAAGCCCCCTCTAGCTCCCCCGAAGGGGGAGAAC
>JAJRSY010000189.1 GCA_024278565.1 Bacteroidota bacterium | reverse complement strand
TAAGTAGTAAGTAGTAAGTAGTAAGTAGTAAGTAGTAAGTAGTAAGTAGTAAGTAGTAAGTAGTAAGTAGTAAGTAGTAAGTAGTAAGTAGTAAGTAGTAAGTAGTAAGTAGTAAGTAGTAAGTAGTAAGTAAAAAAAATAAACCACCAACCTCATAAACTCCTAAACTATTAAACTTATAAACTTTTTTTGAACCATGCCTCACAGTTTACCTGCCGTATGGCAGGGCAGGCAGGCTTGAAATTGCGTTTGCACTTGAATTTAATCCAATGAAAATAAAATCGGCCAATTTTGTAATCAGCAATACAGAGGTTGCAAAATGCCCCAATGAGCCTTTGCCAGAATATGCTTTTATAGGTAGGTCAAACGTAGGCAAATCGTCTCTGATCAATATGTTGATGGCGCACAAGAACTTGGCCAAAACTTCAGGCAGACCTGGAAAGACGCAGCTTATCAACCATTTCAAAATAAACGAAAACTGGTTTTTGGTCGATTTGCCCGGCTATGGGTATGCCCGAGTTTCAAAAAAAGACAAAAAAACCTTTCAAAGGTATATCACCAACTACTTTGAACAACGCGAACAATTGGTCTGTTCCTTTGTTTTGGTCGATATTAGGCACGAGCCCCAAAAAATAGATATGGAATTTATGGAGTGGATGGGCCAAAATGGACTTCCGTTCTGCATTATATTTACAAAGGCTGATAAATTAAAGTCGAAAATCATAAAAAAAAATACGGCTTCCTACCTTCAGCAACTGGTCGACGGTATTTGGGAAGAAGCGCCACGCCATTTCATCACCTCATCAAGCAATACCACTGGAAGAGAAGAGGTACTTGCCTTTATTGATGGTATAAATACAGAGTTTTTAAAAGAGGATCAGAACAGATTAATTGGTTTCAAAATAACATGATTTTCGCCCTTCAACTAAACGAATCAATCCTTCGACATTGTTCAATTCGTTCAATTCTTCTGTCTTAATAAAAACTTCAAGTCCGTTTTCGATCTCAGTCAAAACTATGGGAAAAGTAAACTTATGTGAAAATTTAGATCTGTACGCCTTTAAAAACTCGTCTTTGTGTAGAAATTCCATTTCTAATGCTGTATTTCGAAACTGTTTCCAATCATTATTTTCAGTAAACGCGCCAAAGGTTATATCACATAGGCTGCATTTGTAGGTATTGGGGCTTAAAATTTTATGCGCGCCGTCAATCACCATATTTCGCAAGCCCGAAGCTGTATTATACACTCCTTCCACTTTAAAATTCGGAAGAATACAGGCAGTCTATTTTTTCGGCGAGCAAGGCAAAATTTATCGGCATAGCCATAGCTATAAATTTTAACGCCGATCGGCGGAAAAAGAGCAAGCCTGCCTGCCGGCGAGGCAGGCGGAAATTTCGGGTTTTAAAGTGGAAGGAGTATAGATAAAGATTAGTTTATGCCGACTACCATCTTTCATTGTAATCACTTTGGTTGTATATTTAGAGCTATCAAATTGGTCATCCATAATGATGAGGGCTTACACTAAACCAAAAACCCGATTGCTATGAAAAATATATCTTGGGCAGTACTCTTGATTTTCTTTATCAGTAGTTGCAGCGAAAAAACCAAAGAACGAATTCCGCTGGTTACAGCTCCTTTTTCTACTATTGATACACTTGCCATAAATGATTGGTGGAATCGTGACGATAACCCTATTGTAAATCTAAAAGTGAATCGTGACAGTGTTGTGGTCTTTGGTCTATACACGGTTTCAAACAACACCCTGAAACTAAGTGCACAATTCTATCCGTTATACCCTGAGGAAACTCTGAGGTACGCTTGGAGGTAGCCGCAAACGGTAAATGGAAAGAAATTTAAAAACAAGAAGTAAACGATTTGGGCTGGTCTGCCCTATTTCGCATTGAAAATTGGGATGATTCAAAAGACACCGAATACCGAATCCGTCACAGTGCCAATGCTTTTTTTGAAGGGTCGATTCGCAAAGACCCGAAAGATGCCGATGAAATTGTTCTGGCGTCCCTTTCTTGCAACTCGAACAAAGATCGTGGCATGCGCAAAAATTATGTGCGCAACATCGACCATCAAGACCCTGACCTCATTTTCTTTGCGGGCGACCAATCATATGACCATACAGAACATACAGCTGCATGGCTGAAATTCGGGTTCCAATTTCGAGAGACTTTTCGCAATAGACCGGCAATTACGATACCGGACGACCATGATATCGGGCAGGGGAATCTCTGGGGCGAGAATGGCAAAATATCGACATCACAGGGAAGTCCGGATGGAGGATATACCTATCATCCAGAATACGTGAAAATGGTCGAACGCTGTCAGACCTCACACCTACCGGCCCCTTACGATCCAACGCCGGTCGAAAGGAGCATCGGGGTGTATTACACGAGCCTGCAGTTGGGCGGAGTGGATTTTGCCATTTTGGAGGATAGAAAATTCAAATCGGGGCCCGAGGGAAAGATTCCTCAACAAGGGCCACGACCCGACCATATTCGAAATTCTGATTACGATCCGGTATCTATATACTCCTGCCACTTTAAAATTCGGGAGAATACGGGCAGTCTATTTTTTCGGCGAGCAAGGCAAAATTTATCGGCATAGCCATAGCTATGGCTATAAATTTTAACGCCGATCGGCGGAAAAAGAGCAAGCCTGCATGCCGATCTTGACAGTAATGGCTGGCCACAGAAAGGGCGCAACAAAGCCTTGGAACTCATTCAAAAAGCCGGTGCCGTACATATAGCCGGTGACCAGCATTTGGCAACAGTAATCAAACAAGGCATCAATGAGTTTGGCGATGGGCCTTGGGCATTTGTGGTACCTGCTATTGTAAAGGATTACTATAGTCGTTGGTGGGTGGCCCGAAGACGAAAAACAGGGGCGAATGCAAACCCCAAAACCACTTTGCTCTGGACGGGGGATTATCTCGATGGTTTTAACAATAAAATAAGCATGTACGCCTACGCCAACCCTGATAACAATTCAAATGGTAGCGGATATGGTTTGATCAGGTTCAATATAAAAGAAAAGAAAGCCTCTTTTGAAGGATGGCCGATTATGGTGAATATGGTAACCCCAAAAGGCAACTAACATCACCCTTTCAACTCCAATTTTTCAGCAAAATAATCACAAAAATCTTTCATGGTGGCGGACATTTTTTCATCATGGGTGGCCTTCAAAAACGTATCGGATAAAGAAACCAAGGTCTGGTGAAAAAATATTCTCATTTCATCAACGGGCATATCCTTGGTCCATAAATCAATTTTCAGCGATTCTTTGTTCTTGCTGTCCCAAACCGATAAAAGCATGGCTTTTGCCTCTTTACTATTTATTCCGCCATCTTCTGCCGACCATTTAAGCTTTTCGGGCACTTGGTTTTCATCTAAACTTACTGTAAGTGTTATTTTAGAGGTGTGGAGCTTTGCCATTTTTACTTCTTAGGTTTGTAACTTGATTTTTTAAAGATCCCATCAGCCGGCAAATTCAATAGTTGGGGCAAGGTCACTTCATTATTCTCCATAAACGACCTTACAATTTGCCAACCCAGATAACGCCCCACACGCCCAGGGGATTCATTGTCGAGTTCCAATCCAAACTTTGAAAACGGGGCAGGATCCAAGAACCTAAGTCGAAGGGTCTTATCGGTACTATATAAATGTTCTTGTTCTATAAAATTACGCCAAATCGGTTCTTCATTGGCTTCGACCCAATCAAATTCATCTTGGGTGTACACCATTTTTTGAGCATCACTGGCAAAGGGCAAGAGTTTGTCCTTCAAGTATAGGATCTTACCAAAATACACCATCTCTGAAAGAAAGGTACGGTCTGAAAGCCTAGGTACTACTTTACGGGCAAAAGCACCTGCCACATCACTGACTATATACTTTTTATCCATATTCGATGAAATATAATTTTGCAGGCCTTTATAAAATTTATGATCTGACCCCAAGTAATTATCAAGACCAAGAAGCAACAAGGTATCTGCCCATATTACCCGGCTGCTATAATCAACTTCAGAAGTCATGGTAATTACATTAGGAATCCTGTACTGTGGAAAATAGTATTTAATATGTTTAAAAAGAGATTCTAACTCTTCGGATTCCCTGTCAAAGTTGGGAAAAATTTTTCCGACCTCATCGAATAGCTCGACCTGAATAGGGTCTTGTAGTTTCATATTCCAAATACTATCTGGGTATTGTTTGGGAAAAAGATAGGGATAGGTTTTTTTCAAAAGGGGAATATCGGTCGCCTTTGCTTCCGCAAATTCACGGTCAAATCTTGACACATTTACTTCAACATTGATCTTTGCGATTTCATCCTCAACTTTATCGGTGGTGCCACAACCGAAAACAAAGAACAAAGTCAGCAAGGCACTAAAAAATGGTCTTTCCATATAAAGTAATTTCCAATACATTTTATTATTAAGCAACTAGGCTCTATTTTTATCGGCAAAGTTAAACGTTTTAAGTAATTTTCATCACCATGCAAACCGAAAAAATAGTTGACCATATTGTAATCTGGCTCAAAGATTATGCAGATAAGGCCAAAATGAAAGGTTTTACCATTGGAATTTCGGGAGGAATAGACTCTGCGGTAACCTCTACACTCTGTGCCAAAACAGGTCTTGATCTTTTATGCCTTGAAATGCCAATTCACCAAGCTAAAAATCAGGCAAGCCGTGCATCAAAACATATCGATTGGCTTACAGATAACTTTACCAATGTACAACGACAAGACGTAAACCTCACCCCAGTTTTTGATTCTTTGGTGGCATCACTCCCAAAAGTGGTCAATGAGGATGATCGTTTTATGTCTTTGGCCAACACTAGGGCAAGGTTACGAATGACCACATTATACTATTTTGCCGCCCTAAAAGGATATTTGGTTGCCGGTACGGGCAACAAGGTCGAAGATTTTGGTGTTGGTTTTTACACAAAATACGGTGATGGCGGAGTCGACCTTAGTCCGATTGCCAACCTCTTAAAGACCGAAGTCTATGAAATGGCCAAGTTTTTAGGAATAAACGAAGGGGTGGTCCAAGCCCCCCCAACCGATGGTTTATGGGGCGATGACCGAACCGACGAAGATCAATTGGGAGCTACCTACCCTGAGTTGGAATGGGCTATGAAAATGAACGACAAAGGCAAGTCAATAGCTAATTTTTCTGGCAGGAACAGGGAAGTTTTCGCTATCTTTAAAAAGCTAAATACGGCCAACCAACATAAGATGTTACCGATACCGGTTTGTATGATCCAGAAGTCTTGGCTTTAGCATTTTGACCTGAAATAATGTTAGCTAGTCGAATAAAATCACTAAAAATAATTTTATTATTAAATTTATAGTAAATTTATAGTGAATTTAGTCAATAAAATAGATATTTTAGGCTTACATTGCGTGTCAGTAATTATAGACACACTGACCAACGAATTATTATATAAAATGAAATACTTATGATCAAAGTACTAATTGCAGACAATCACCCAATTATCAGATTGGGCATTAAACAAGTTTTGGAATCAGCAACAGGCTTTAAAGTTGTTGATAGTGCGTCAACCACAGACGAGTTGTTTAAAAAACTGGAGGAATCTACGCCCGACGTGGTCATGCTAGAGATGGATATTCCTGAAATCAACGGCATCGCTTGCCTTCGAAGAATAAAAAAGGAATTTACCGATGTAAAAGTATTGATGTACAGCGCACAATCAGAAGACGTTTACGCACTCAGTACAATCAGGGCTGGTGCATTCGGGTATCTTTCTAAAACTTCAGATATTGACTACCTGATCTCCGCAGTGAAAAAAGTCAGCGAAGGCAATATGTTCATCACCAACGAGCTTGCACAACGCTTGGCTTTTGATGAGGGTACCAAAAGACCCCGTAGATTTTTCAGAAAACTCTCCTCAAGGGAAGTCGAAGTACTTAAACTATTGGCCAGCGGAAAACGCAACAAAGATGTTGCTTTAGGTCTTAATCTCAACGAGAAAACGGTGAGTACTTATAAAGCGCGATTGATGAAAAAATTAAATGTAGATAATATGGTCGATCTTTTGCAACAGGCAAAAGCCTTGGAATTGTATTAATTGCTTTTAAACAATGAACTCGTTTAATTTTAAACCCTGACAGCGATGTTGGAGTTTTTTACGCCCAAACCTGAGCCTGCTAAGAAAGCACCCTATTGAGTTTTTTGCTCAACAGATTGTTCAATTGCAGATAATTCATGATTTCCTCTAAAGTTTCTCGATTGTCATCTTCGTTATCCTGGGTTTTTTCTTGAAGCTCCTTCATTCTTTTTTTAATCAGAAAACATCTTAACGACAAGATGGTTTCGCTCACCAATTGTGCCACGACCATTTTTTTCTCTTTGGGGTAAATGTCCTTGCTGGCCCAATTATGCAAAACATATTTTTCCTCCTCCATCAATATCGAAGATATTTCAGAGATCATATGCTGATCTAACTCAATGAGAAACGCATTTACCGTAAAATCTTCTTTTTCATTAAGCTCAGTAATCAACTTTTGATAAATACTTCTGAACTGTTCATTGGTCAATTCAATTTCGT
The DNA here is from genome assembly GCA_024278565.1 of Bacteroidota bacterium. Lineage (GTDB taxonomy): Bacteria > Bacteroidota > Bacteroidia > Flavobacteriales > Flavobacteriaceae > Maribacter_C. Next base: position 14,268 of record JAJRSY010000189.1, on the reverse strand, counting down.
CTTCTTGAAGATCCAAGTATATTTTTTCATACACCTTGATGTCAGACGATTCCGGCTCTAGAATCAGTTCGCCCTCTTCGTTCTCTTTCAATACCAAATCTTCAAATTTTTGCTCCTCATTGCCGTACAACAGAAGCAATTCTATTATCTTACGCTCAAGTTCATACTGTACATCTACCTTATCAACAGGCAATTCGTTCTTGACAACATCAAAAGCCTTTTGTTGCTGTCTGGCCGATTTTGAGGCATCGCTCTGGTTCTTTTTTCCGATCTGCGCCAAGGTACTGAAAAGCACCCCTTCAGATACATTCATAATTCGAGCGCACTCTTGAATATATATCTCCCTTTTGATGGCATCGGGAATTTTCGAAATACTATTGACAATATCACGAACGGTTTCCGCTCTTTTGATAGGGTCGTTCACAGCTTCTTCTGCCAGCAGATTTGCCTTGAACTGAATGAAATCTTTTGAATTTTCCCTTAAATAAAGTAAAACAGCATCTTTTTCATTGTTCTTGGAGAAACTATCGGGATCTTCGCCATCAGGAAAAGTACATACCTTAACGTTCATGCCCTGCTCCAATATAAGGTCTATTCCCCTTAAGGAAGCCCTCAACCCAGCTGCGTCACCATCAAAAAGCACCGTAATGTTCTTGGTCAAGCGGTTGACCAACCTGATCTGTTCAGGGGTCAAGGCCGTGCCACTTGATGAAACCACATTTTCAATACCTCTTTGGTGAAATTGGATAACATCAGTATAGCCCTCTACCAAATAACAATTATATTCTTTGGCAATGGCCTGTTTGGCATAATAAATACCATAAAGCACCTTGCTTTTATGGTAGATATCACTTTCGGGGGAATTAAGATATTTGGCGGCCTTTTTATCATTGGTCAAGATCCTGCCCCCAAAACCCAAGACCCTACCACTCATTGAATGAATGGGAAACATGACCCTAGCCTTGAACCTATCGAACTTTTTTGGGTCGTTCGGGTTCTCGGCATTCTCTTTTACAATGGTCAACCCTGTTTTTTCAAGGTAGTTCAACTGGTATCCCTTTTCCAGGGCGGCGGCGGTAAAACCGCTCCATTGGTCCAAACAATAACCGAGATTGAATTTTTTTATGATCTCATCGGTAAAACCCCGTTCTTTAAAATAACTTAGGCCAATAGCCTTGCCCAGTCCACTTTTCCATAGTATTTCTGAAAAATAATCTTGGGCAAACTCAGATACAAGGTACATACTCTCGCGCTCGCTCGCTTCTTGCTTCTGCTCATCGGTCCGCTCTGTTTCCTCGACTTCAATATTGTATTTTTTAGCAAGGTATTTTATAGCCTCGGGATAGGTAAAGTGTTCGTGCTCCATCAAAAAAGCGACTACATTGCCCCCTTTGCCACTACTGAAATCCTTCCAGATCTGCTTTACGGGCGAAACCATAAAACTAGGGGTGCGCTCATCAGTAAACGGACTCAGACCTTTGAAATTCGAACCGGACTTTTTCAACTGTACAAATTCACCAATGACCTCTTCTAAACGGGCGGTCTCGTAAACTTGATCTATGGTAGCTTTTGAAATCAAACCGTATGCGAATAAATTAAAGTTATAGAAGTTATCAGTATCGGTAAATATAAGCTAAAAATCAGCTTCAAAAAAAACCGCCCCCCATTTTCAGGGAGTTCATTTTCGCCGTTAAAAGGGAAAAATCAAGTATACATTTACCGCAACTTTGTACCATAGAAATTTAAACAGCTGAAATCGTTTAGCAAAAACCTTTTTTAACCTTAAAACAAAAATTATGATCTGGGGAATTACATTAATACTATTGAGCATCATTGCAGTACCATCACTGATCTTGTCAAAAAAACCAAACGCCAAAGAACTATTGGAAAAAGTAGAACCCTACCAAGGGTGGATAGGAATCGTCTTCTGCTTCTGGGGCGTATGGGGCGTGATCACCGCCGTTTTAAATTTGGGATGGCTCAGCGTTGCCCCAATTTGGTGGATTACCTTTTTAGCCGGCAATATTATTTCAGCGGCACTGGGCTTTATGCTCGGTTCTGGCTTGATAAACAAGTTTTTTCTGTCTAAAAACGATGTTGCCAAGGCCAAGGCCGAAGAGCTGCGTGCGAAAATAGCACCCATACAAGGCAAATTGGGCATAGTGGGTATCATTGTAGGCGCATGGATGATCGTTGCTTCTTTTATGTTCACGGTAGCATAAGAATCTCTTGAATAAAACGTTGTACTATTACCAATAATCACAAAGGCCCTGATTTATCTTGATCGCTATAGGAACAGGACAAAAAAACAAAAAACATGAAAAAACTTATTTTAAGTATCGCAATGATTATGATGACCATGGGCACGTTCGCTCAAGCACATCAAAACAACATTACCGTAAACGGCACACACAAGTACAGTATTTCGCCAGAGTATTCGACCCAAATGATCGTTAGTCTCAACAATGTATACGATTCTCAAACCATGGGCCTATCAGAAGTGAAGTCAGGGTATTTAGACAAATTGGCGAAAGTAGGTATAGACAATGATCGCCTGACCGAAAATAACTTGTACTATGTACTCTTAGGTTATGAAAAAGAAGGAACAATACTTGTTTTCAAGACCAAGTCTTTAGAAGAAATGCAAAAAATTCTTAAAGTGAGATCAATTGGGGTCTCACGGTCTGATACTACTTTTGATATAGAATTGAGCGATGAAAAAATGGCCGAATATGCAAAAGAGGCATTCGATACTGCCAAAAGCAAAGCTGAGGCCATCGCGAAGAAAATTGGAAGAAAAATCGGTAAGGCCATTTACATAAGTGACACCAATACCAAAAAAATATCAGAATCATTATATTATGGCAATAATCCTGAATCAAGAGATTACCATATATCGGTATCTTTTGAGTTGCTATAAAACAGTTTGGTTGGTTATTATTTATTGAGAAAGCCCTGTTTGCCCTATTGTCATTTGTCCATGCCAATAGATTGTGTGAACGGGGCTCTCTTCTCTTAGGCATTCGATAATCTGCGAAACGGTTTATTTTATAATGAAAAAAAGGTTTTTGCTTTTATTCTTGGCATTACAGCCCTTACAAGCTTGCGGACAAAATACATCCGAATCAAAACAAGCGGTTATCAGTAAGCCACATTCTGAAAATAGCCAGCCCTACCAACGTATAAATACAACCGGAAACAATGTTGAGAGCAGGTTCGGCCCGCCGCAAGGTTATCAAAGAACAAAACTAAATTCCACTTCTTTTGGCACATATCTTAGAAGGTTACCATTAAAACCAATAGGTTCGGAAGTAACCTATTTCGACGGACAAACGAAACCGAACAAGAACATTTATGAAGCGGTTGTTGATTTACCCATAGGCAAACGAGATCTGCACCAATGTGCCGATGCTGTAATACGTTTGCGGGCCGAATATCTTTTCGGAAAGAAAAAATACGATAGCATCCATTTTAATTTCACAAATGGGTTCAAGGCCGATTATTCGAATTGGCGAAAAGGAAAACGTATTGTTGTGAGTGAAAACAATGTTAGTTGGAAACAAAAAGCACAAGCTTCAGATTCTCAAAAAAATTTTTGGAAATACCTCGAAATGGTCTTCAGTTATGCCGGTACGGCATCTTTATCAAAAGAGCTGAAATCAGTGCCCATCGAAGAGCTTCGTATTGGTGATGTGTTCATTCAAGGTGGTTTTCCCGGGCATGCCGTAATCGTAGTTGACGTGGCAAAGAATGATACCGACCATGGAAAAATATTCCTCTTGGCACAAAGCTATATGCCCGCTCAGGAACTACAGATTCTTAAAAACCCGAATAATCACAGACTCAACCCATGGTACAGTGCAACAACGAACACCAAGGAATTAATGACCTCGGAATGGGCATTTAAGAAAACCGATTTGAAACGATTTGTTGATTGACTATATTTATAACATCAATACAACACTATGATATTCTTTTTTGGCACACGGCCGGGCAAAACCGAAACCAAACAGCTCGAAGGTGTTTTATGCCCCTTTTGCGAACAACCAAATACCTTGGCGGCCATAAAGACAAGCAATTGGTTTCACTTTTTTTGGATCAAGGTTTTTCGAATATCGTCAAACACCATTGCAGAATGTTCGCATTGCAAACGTGGTTTTTATGAGGAGGAGTTTAGTACTGATAAAATAGTTTCAGAGCCATAATAGGCTTATCACCATTGCTTTATCGATAAGAGGATACCAGACCTACTAGGTTTTGGAAACCTAGCAGGTCTTGAAAGACATGAATGCCTTGGCTAAAACAAATTACCAAAGATCAAACCTCAGTCCCAATGAGATATTATGTTGTTCTACGGAGGAATCTTTAAAAATGGGATTCAAATCATACTTTGCGTACAGTAAAACTCCGTCAAACCCAGCGTACGCACTTAGGCCATAGATGAAATTATTGGTATTATACCCTCTTTTCAGTTTATCCTTTACATTATTCCCGTCTCGTCTGTATTTTAATTTTTGACGGGTTCCCAGATTAAACCCACCATAACCCCCTATTCCTATTCGAAATTTATTTTTGAGGGAATACCGGACCCTGCCCTCTTTTTTTGTGAATTTCGATGGCCCAAACTCAAAGTGTACCGGAAATACCAAATTATCGATTCTGAGTTTCGATTTTTTTAAGTCAAACTCAAATTCTTGTAGTTCAGTTCGTCCACTATTTACAACAAAATACTTGTTGTCCTTAGGTTTTAATCCATTGAACTGAAAAGACACCCCATAGTTCAATCGAAGAAAATTTGAATTCTTAAATACCCTAGTACGCCAGACCCAACCCATTTCAAAAAATCGACTTCCACCTATTTTGTATGGGGAGTCTTCCAAAGACCGACCGTCAACGATAGCATTGTTCAAGCCAATGGCCATAACAAGGTTCGTATATGTGCGGCGGTCGTATTTCGGTTTCTTTTTTTCTTCTTTGTCATAGAAAGTAAATACATGTTTCCCATTGATATCTAATGAAAAACCCTCTTCATCATCTTCATCTAAAACCAACAATTCACCCTTATTGCGCTCTAGCAGTAAAATTTTATTGTCTAGAATGGCAACACGGTTTTCAATGTTCAGTGCCCTTATTTTTGCCACATCCTCTTTGATGGTTTTAGCTTTTGTTTCAGTAATTTCACCATCCTTTAATTGTTCACCTATGGCTTCTACTTCAATCTTAAGAGCCTCTTTTTCTTGATCGACAATCTGTTTTTTAGAATTTTGAAGCGCCTCTACTTTTTCTTTGTAACTCTCTTCTTGTGCCATGAGATTATTTGTGGCAAATGAAATTATTAACACTATTAAATAAAACGTAATTGTTCTCATTTTAAATATGATTTGTTCAGTCCACATTCTACCCCTATACGGGGCGAATGTAGATGATGATTAATGATTGATGAATCTTTTTAATTGTTGCGATTCGCAACTGCAGTTCTAACCTTGATGAAACCATTTTTCAAGTTCTCAAAAATCTTATCACGAAATGACTGGTCGAGTTCGTCTTCCACCTCGGTCAACAAAGCCATGGCATCTACGGTATTGTTGTGTTTATTAAAGACCCTGTTTGCAAACAATTCTTGTTGTGCTTGTCTTAATAAGGAGTCTACTTCGGCATCGGTCACTACTTCACTTTTGTTTTCAAGTGCCTCTACCTGAGCCAAAACCTCTAGTACTTTAGTAGCAATGACCTCATCAGAGGTCTTTATGGCTACTTGAATCTCATTTGACATCGTCTCTACCTTGTGGATCTGCAAAATCTGTTTTTTTAACCCTATTGGTTGATTTTTCACAGTAGCCTTTTCATTCGCCACAATCAACTCAACTTTATCGGATTCCTCAATTTCGACTTCAAAAGGTGCTACAATTGGCTCACTGATTATTATCTTTTTGGGGGCTTCTTTTGCCACATCAACCACTTGAACCTTTGTAGTAACGGTTTGATTTCTTGAACTGAAATAAAGTACAGAAACCAACAAAACACCTATTGCACTTGCCGCTACCCCATACCACAAATAACCGCTGCTTTTAGGTTTTTGCGAAGCACCCAACTGATCGGCCAATTTATGCCACGCATCAGCTGAAGGCGCTATCTCTCTAGCTTCGAGTTTTTCTTTTATGTATTCTTCAAATTTATTCGGTACCATAACCAATACTATTTTGTTCTTTTAATTTTTCACGTAACAACTTCCTTGCCTTGAACAGCTGTGATTTTGAGGTGCTTACCGATATGTTCAGCATCTCCCCAATTTCCTGGTGCTTATATCCTTCGACGGCATAAAGTATAAAAACCGTTCTGTACCCCTCGGGTAACGCATCGATCAGCACTTGAATATGTTCAACATCAAGCTCGGTAGATGATAAAGTTGTTCTTTGGTAATTAACCTGATTCAAAATACCATCATCATAGACTACAAACTGTCGCTTTCTTAAATGTGATAAACTCTCACGAACCATAATCTTTCGTACCCATCCCTCAAAACTTCCCTCGAACCTGAACGTATGTAAGTGGGTGAATACTTTTAGAAACCCGTTTACCATAACGTCTTCGGCAAAATGAAGATCCTTTATATACCGCCTGCAAATGCCCAACATTTTCGGTGCGTGCTTTTCATACAAACGCCGTTGCGCCTCTCGATTACCCGATGCTGCTTTCTTAATCAGCTGCTTCTCGTTTTTGTAAAAAGAAATGATCTTCAAAGTTTTTGAAATTAGCTTCTATAAAGATAGACGGTTATACTTTTGAAAAGGTTGCCCCATGGGGACGATTTTTTTTGAAACAATGTTCAAACTCCTGGCAGGTCTGCTAGTTGTTGACAAAGAATTCGTCTTGAGTTCAACATATATGACAAACAGTTTGCTTCGTTACGAAAGGTTCCTCGCAAAGACGTTACTTACATATGCCCAATGCCCAGCTTTTATTTTTTTCGGTCAACGACGTAGTTCACCATGAGTTCCAGCGAACTTTTATACACTGACGGGGGATAGCCCTCTAGAAGTTTCAGGGCCTCGTTTCGATATAGGAGCATTTTTTCCACGGCATAATCCAACCCTCCCCTATCTTTTATAAAGGCAATTACCTCTTTGACACGCTTTTTGTTTCTATTGTGGTTTTTTATGGAGTTGATAATCCATTTTTTTTCCTCCTTAGAACATATATTCAGCACATGTATGAGCGGCAAGGTCATTTTTTGCTCTTTAATATCGATGCCTGTAGGTTTGCCTATTTTAGTGTCACCATAGTCAAATAGATCGTCTTTTATCTGAAAAGCCATGCCGCAAAGTTCGCCGAACTTGCGAAAGGTCTCTACATCGGCGGAATCTGGCTGTACCGAACAAGCACCCAAGCTGCAACAGGCAGCAATCAAGGTCGCTGTCTTCTGGCGGATGATATCATAATAAATAGCCTCTGTAATATCAAGACGCCTTGCCTTCTCGATCTGTAAAAGCTCTCCTTCGCTCATTTCGCGAACGGCAACAGAGATGATCCGCAATAAATCAAAATCACCATTGTCGATTGACAAGAGCAACCCTTTTGACAAGAGGTAATCACCTACCAAAACAGCTATTTTATTTTTCCAGAGGGCATTTACAGAAAAGAACCCTCTTCGTTTGTTACTTTCATCAACCACATCATCATGTACCAAAGTGGCGGTATGGATCAATTCAATGACCGAGGCCCCACGATAGGTACGTTCGTTCACTTCACCGTTGTTCAACATCTTGGCGGTCAGAAAAACGAACATAGGTCGCATTTGCTTGCCCTTTCGGTTGACTATATAATGGGTGATACGGTTTAACAGAGCAACTTTAGAGGTCATTGAATCACGGAACTTTGATTCAAAAAGTTCCATCTCATCTTCAATGGGCTGCTTGATTATAGCTGTTGTTTTCAACTAAAGTTGGTTTTTAGTGGGTTAAGGACAATCTTGTAAATTTAAGTAAAATAAAGGGGTTTTTATAATTCAAGACACCCATTTTGGGCTCAACGACACCGTGCCATCAAAATCATTGAATAATGTCTATTTTTGTCATTGAACTCGTTTAAACCCATGAAAATGAAAAAATTAGGTAAGATTATTCTGGTGTTTCTTTTAGCGTTGGTGGCATTCTTTTTTTGGGCATCTGCTTCAAATTATGCCGATAATGAGCATACACAATTGATTTCGTTTAAAGATGTGCCCACAGAAACCACAAATGATTCTATTTTTAGCATAGTCACCTATAATATTGGCTATCTAAGTGGCATGACCAATAACTTGGCCGTAGACCGTACAAAAAGCCTGTTCGATGAGAACCTGAACAAAACAAAACAGGTCTTCAAAACCATAGATCCGGATATCATTGCGCTTCAAGAGATCGATTATGACTCTCAACGCTCTTTTCATATAAACCAACAAACCGCACTTTCTTCTTTGGGGTTTCGGTATGCCGCCCAAGCGGTAAATTGGGATGTTAGATACTTACCATTCCCCTATTGGCCCATAAGTTCACATTTCGGAAAAACCTATTCGGGGCAGTCGATTCTAAGTAAATTCAATCTTGACCAGCATGAGGTTACCGTACTTTCTAAACCTGATGATATGCCTTTTTGGCGAAGTGCCTTTTATCTAGATCGATTGGCGCAGGTGGCTACCCTCTCTATCAAAGGCCAAGAAGTAAAGGTAATCAATGTGCATCTTGAAGCCTTTGACCAAGAGGCACGAAAAAAACAGACCAACGAAGTAATCGACATCTATCAACACTTTGCAGGCACCTACCCTACCCTGTTGATTGGTGATTTCAACAGTGACATGAGCATGAACGATGCCACCGTCAACAAACTTTTGGTTCCGTCCAATATTGCCTATGCCGTAGTTGATACCTCAAAAAAAACATATCCTTCTGACACGTCTTTAGAAAGACTAGACTATATTTTTTACAATACTGATTTCATTGAAAAGGTAGATGCCCGCATCGTTACCGAGATAGAGGAAGCATCAGATCATTTGCCGGTACTGATGCGTTTTAAGCTTAAAAATAGACCTTAAGAGAAATGATATGCCTCGATACATGCATACGAGGTATCAAATTTAAAAAAGGAAAAGCCTCAAATTCCAAGAAAAAAAGAAGAAACGATACAAGCCTCGTGAAAATAAACCTTAAAAGTCTTGGTACTACTGCGAACCAGCCTGCCGGGCGGGCAGGTTTAGTGGAAGATTTATATCAGTTCAAAATGAATGAATGTATGAATGCTTTAATGTGTGAATAAAATAATCTTATTTACTTGTATATCAGTCTATTGCTCAATTATATTATTCAAGCCTGCCCGTGCCGTTCAGGCGGGCATTCACCCATTATATCATTCACCCACCTGCCCGCCGGCAGGCGGGTTGTTTTTTAAGATGGTCAAAACTAAAAATATGATCTTACCCACACAAATAGTAGTAGAACCAAAGTCTTAAAGAACAACTACGACTTGTTGGCCAATTGCCCGCAGGCGGCATCGATATCTTTACCTCTTGAGCGACGCACTGTAACGGTAATTCCATTTTTTTCCAATACATCCACATACATCTCAACAGCTTTTTTTGATGCTTGTTGAAACGCACCATCATCAATAGGGTTATATTCGATTAAATTTACCTTTGCTGGGGCAAACCTACAAAAATCGACAAGTGCCCTTGCATCTTTTTGAGTGTCGTTAATGCCTTCCCAAACAACATATTCGTAGGTTATTCTACTTTTGGTCTTGTTGTACCAATACTCCAATGCTTCCCTCAAGTCTGTCAAATTAAAAGTAGTATTAAAGGGCATTATCGAAGTACGGATTTCATCAATTGCGGAATGCAAAGAAACCGCCAATTTAAATTTCACCCCGGCATCGGCCATTTTTTTTATGATCTTGGGCACACCGGATGTGGAGACCGTTATACGCTTGGCAGACATACCCAAACCCTCGGGAGAGGTGATTTTATCAATCGCACTGAGCACGTTCTTATAGTTCATAAGGGGTTCGCCCATACCCATAAAAACAATATTGCTCAAGGGCCTATCAAAATAAAGTCGGCTTTCATTGTCAATGGCAACTACTTGATCGTAAATCTCATCAGGATTCAAATTACGCATACGCTTTAAGCGTGAGGTGGCACAAAACAGACAATCCAAGCTACAACCGACTTGACTTGATACACAGGCTGTTGTTCTTGTTTTGGTCGGGATCAATACTGATTCAACTACCAAATCGTCATGAAGTCGAACAGCATTTTTAATAGTGCCATCACTACTGCGTTGCATCAAATCGACCTTGATATGATTGATAACAAAATTCGCTTCCAACATACTGCGGGTCTCCTTAGAGACATTGGTCATCACATCAAAAGAATGTGCGGATCGCTGCCAGAGCCATTCATATACCTGATTGCCCCTGAACGCCTTATCGCCATTTTCGACGAAAAAATCTCTCAGTTGCTCTCGGGTCAATGCCCGTATGTCTTTCTTTTTTGTTTCCACCTTTTTCAAAAATATAAACCCTGCTTATAATCTACAGGTATAAGCAGGGTTTTTTTCTAAAATGATACAGCTTCCCACCTTTGCGGGAACGGTATAAAACTTAAATAATCAACATGGCATCACCATAAGAATAAAATTTATAGCCCTCCAAAATTGCTTCTTTATATGCTTTTTTCATTAAATCATGACCCATAAAAGCCGATACCATCATCAAGAGTGTTGATTTTGGCAAATGAAAATTGGTGACCATTGCAGTGGCTATACTAAACTCATACGGGGGAAAAACGAACTTATTGGTCCACCCATCATAAGTGTTCAATGTTTGTTGTGATGAAACAGCACTCTCTAAACCACGCATGGCGGTTGTACCAACCGCACAGATTCTACGTTTATTTTTCTGGGCATTATTTACAATTTCAGTTGTATTTTCATCAATGATCAATTCTTCACTGTCCATCTTATGCTTTGAAAGATCTTCTACCTCAACCGGGTTAAAAGTACCCAGACCTACGTGAAGGGTAAGCTCGGCGAAACCAATTCCCTTTATTTCCATACGTTTCAACAAATGCTTTGAAAAATGCAGCCCTGCCGTTGGTGCCGCCACGGCTCCTTCATGTTTGGCATAAATCGTCTGATAACGTTCTTTATCTTCGGGCTCTACTGCCCTTTTTATATATTTTGGCAATGGGGTTTGACCAAGCTCCTTTAATTTTCTTCTAAAATCAATATAGGCCCCATCATACAGAAAACGCAAAGTTCTTCCCCTTGAAGTTGTATTATCGATTACCTCGGCCACCAAACTCTCATCTTCACCGAAATAAAGTTTATTACCGATACGGATCTTTCGAGCAGGATCTACAAGAACATCCCATAAACGTTGCTCTTCGTTCAGTTCGCGCAATAAAAAAACTTCTATACGCGCACCTGTCTTTTCCTTGTTACCAAATAATCTTGCAGGAAAAACCTTGGTGTTGTTGATCACCATAATATCGTCTTCATCAAAATAATCGATAAGATCTTTGAACATCTTATGCTCAATCTTACCCGTCTCTCTATGAACGACCATTAATTTGGATTCATCTCTATGTTCTGACGGATACTCTGCAAGTAAATTTTCTGGAATTTCAAAATTAAAGTGCGATAATTTCATAAGATGGCTATTGGTTTTATTTGGTGTTTTGTTACTAACGGGGTCTTTTGACCTTATTTTTTCGGCTGCAAATATACGATACCGGAATAGGGGATGTCAAGTAAAACGAACATTATAATTCTTTTACGGAAAATTGGAGTTCTCTTAGATCTTTCCAGAAACCGGGATACGATTTAGAGACCACCTCGGCCTCATTGATGACAATCGAAGTTTTTAATGCCAAGGGGGCAAAGGCCATTGCCATTCTATGGTCGCTGTACGTATCTATTTCAACATCTGGTATTATTTGACCCGAAGCTTCCAAGGTCAATGTTTTATCGGTGACCGAAATAGCGGCACCCAGTTTAGAAAGTTCGGTATGCAGGGCTTCCAAGCGGTCGGTTTCTTTGATCTTCAAGGTATGAAGACCAGTAAGATGGCAACCAATGCCTAGGCCAAAACAGGTTACGGCAATTGTTTGGGCGATATCCGGGGCATTGCCCAGTTCATAGTCGACAGTCGCTAGTTGGCAGTTATCTTTTTTCCTTAAAACAATACCATTCCCGGAGAAAGTTGTATCTACCCCGAAATCCTTGTAAATCCCCACAAGAACGCTATCGCCCTGTAAACTGTTTTTCTTGAAGGTGGAAAGGGCAATCTCGGTGCCCACTTCGCAAAGGGCCACTATACTGTAGAAATAAGATGCGGAGCTCCAATCAGATTCCACGACCAAATTGATACCATCAACCGATTTTTCAGGAGCCACTTTGATCAAATTACCTTCAAAAGAGCTTACAACCCCAATCTGATCTAATAACGCTAAGGTCATTTTGATATAGGGCACCGATGTGATTTTACCAATCAATTCAAGTTCGAGTCCGTTTTCGAGACTTGGTGCGATCAACAACAATGACGAGATGTACTGGCTACTAATATTGGCAGGCAAGCTCACCTTGTTCTTGATGAGTTTTTTTCCTTTTATTTTTATGGGAGGATACCCTTCATTTCCCATATATGCTATATCCGCTCCCAAGCTCCTTAAAGCTTCTACCAATACTTTTACCGGGCGTTCGGTCATGCGTTGTGATCCTGTCAGGGTAACTTCTTTTCCTTCTTGGGAAGCAAAATAACCTGTCAAAAAACGCATTGCTGTTCCTGCATGGTGAATATCTACAACTCCGATTGTGATTTTCAGGCCTTTTTGCATAGCCTCGGCATCATCTGAATTGGAAAGGTTGTCAATGGTTATATTAGGGTACAGCGCCTGTATCAACAATAAGCGGTTCGATTCACTTTTCGAGCCTGTTATTTTTATATGGGATTGTAGAAGATTCGTTGGTGGAGCAGATAGGAGTAATTTCAAAATGCGGTTCTCTTTTATCGATTAACCCCTTTGCCTTTCTTTCAGCCCAAAAACAATACCGTTTCACAAAGGGAAATATACCAAGAACAAATATAGTACTATTTGAGCTTTTCGTTGTTTTGGTGCCGATTGTGATCGCGTTTGGCCTTCACCTCCAATTTTTTGTCGAACGCTTCTTGAAGGTCTATACCTGTCTGGTTGGCCAAACAGAGTACTACAAAAAGTACATCGGCCAGTTCTTCACCAAGGTCTTTGTCCTTATCTGATTCTTTCTCGCTTTGCTCACCGTACCTACGGGCAATGATACGCGCCACTTCGCCTACTTCTTCAGTAAGTTGGACCATATTGGTAAGCTCGTTAAAATAGCGTACACCGTGTTCCTTGATCCAATTATCTACGTCCTTCTGCGTTTTTTTTATACCCATCATTCCTTCCTTTTTGTATCGATTACTATGGTCACGGGCCCATCGTTCACTAATTCCACTTTCATATCGGCACCGAAAACACCTGTGCCCACTTTTTTGCCCAGACAGGCTTCCAATTTCTGGATAAACTGTCCGTACAATGGTATGGCCCTATCAGGTTTTGCCGCTTTTATATAAGAGGGCCTATTTCCTTTTTTAGTGGCCGCATGAAGGGTGAACTGGCTTACTACAATTGTATCGCCATTAACTTCTAATAGAGATCTGTTCATAACACCGTCGGCATCATTGAAAATACGAAGGTTTGTGATTTTTCGTGACAGCCATTCAATATCCTCGCTTCCATCGGCATCCTCAATGCCCAAAAGAACCAAAAGTCCATTTTCAATACTTGAAACCACTGCGCCATCTACTGTGACACTTGCCCTTGCAACCCTTTGTACAACCGCTCTCATAGCCCCTTCGCCAACCCTTCCCAAAAAAGGTAGGGCTTTTTGTCAATTCTTACTATCATAAATATCGATTCTGTAGTTCTCTTCTTCGTCCGTTACCATCTGTACATAACTTTTATAGCGGCTCAAAGCTACCATATTATTGTCCAAAGCATTTTTGACGGCGCAATCCGGCTCTTTCAAATGTAAACAATTATTGAATTTGCAATCAATTTTCAATTTAAAGAATTCGGGGAAATAGTCTGCTATCTCCTCTTTTTCCATATCCACGATTCCAAATCCTTTAATTCCAGGGGTGTCGATTATTCGGGCGTCAAAGCTAAGGTCGTACATTTCGGCAAAAGTGGTGGTATGCTGCCCTTGAAGGTGT
>JAJRSY010000188.1 GCA_024278565.1 Bacteroidota bacterium | reverse complement strand
AGCACATCAGCCAACTGGTTAAGCGCATTCTTGCCCTTTTTATTAACCGTAGTACTTCCTGATGGGAACAACAAATTTTCAGCCAGCGAAACGTAAATTTTTCCATCACGCACTTCAACGGTAAGTTCGTCTTTATTAAAACCTAACAAAGCATCTTCAATTCTTTTCTTAAGTTCGGCAACGGCCGCGTCTTTTTTAGCCAAAAGTTCTTCCAACTCTTTCACCTTCTGTTCTCTGGCTACCAGCTTATTATTAAGATTTTCGATCCTTGCTTTTTCTTCGTTCAATGTTTGTTCCGTTTCCAGCAATTCACGTTTTTTATTTTCTAGTTCTGCCAGCAACCTTTGTTTCTCTTTTGAGGAAGAGGATAATAATTTTTTATTTTGATTCACCAGATCATCATACAGTTTATTCAACTCATCATTTTTATTCTTTTCGCCCCGGTATTTTTCACCTAAAGCCGATGTATCATCTTGTAAGACACCTAATTTACTGAGCAGGTCTTCCTTCGTTTCTTCCAGGTCAGTTTTCTGTAATACCAATCTTTCCAACTCTTCCATCAAAGCTTGATTTTGGAGTTGAAGTTTTTTGTTGTTTGCCTGCTCTGCATCCAGATTTTTTTTCATGGTAAGGCAAGAGGAAAAGAAAAGAGGCACAATGAATATCAAAGAAACAATTCGCATGAATAGTTTGGTTTTAGATTGAATAAATTAAGGCAAATTTACGCTATCTGCATTATGGCAAAAAGAAAAGAAACGCTATTTATGAACACCTAAGTCGGAAAAGACAAAAAGTAAAAGGTAAAAAATACCTCTAACCAAGTTGTCGCTTGTTGCCGGGCAGGAAAATTCCCCCTTGTGCGTGGGCATCTTGTGATGGCGAAGGGGGTTAGGGGGATGATTTTTTAAAATTCCTTAGTTTAAACGCTAATTTTATCAAATGGCTAAAACACGAACTGCTTTTATTTGTCAAAACTGTGGCGTAGAATCACCCAAATGGGTAGGTAAATGCGCCTCGTGTGGGAAATGGAACACCTACGTGGAAGAAGTGATCGAAAAGATGGCGCAAAAAGAAATTGCATTAGGCAATGGTCTTACCAAAAAAGAAGCCATCCCGACAAGGATTGATGAGATAGATATCCTTCAAACATTTAGAATAGCTACCAATGACAACGAACTTAACCGTGTGCTTGGAGGCGGCATCGTTCCCGGTTCATTAGTACTCATAGCCGGTGATCCGGGCATTGGTAAATCTACATTGTTGCTGCAACTTGCATTAAGTTTTAAGGAAGCGAAAGTGGCCTATGTGAGCGGTGAAGAAAGCGCACAGCAATTGAGCCTGCGAGCCAAACGATTAGGCTACGGAAAAAACAACTGCTACGTTTTAACGGAAACCTCCACCCAAAAAATACTTAAAAGCTTCAAAGAATTTAAGCCTGATCTGGTGATTATAGATTCCATTCAAACCTTGCAGTCCCAATATATTGAATCGTCTCCCGGCAGTGTATCACAGATCAGGGAATGTGCCAATGAAATGCAGCGTTACGCTAAATCAACCGCCACACCGGTAATGCTAATCGGGCATATCACCAAAGAAGGAAGTATTGCCGGCCCAAAGGTGCTGGAACACATTGTAGATACTGTTTTGCAGTTTGAAGGTGACAGGCACTACAACTACCGGATATTGAGAACCTCCAAAAACCGTTTCGGATCAGCCTCAGAATTGGGTATTTATGAAATGCAAACAACAGGCTTACGACAAGTCAGTAATCCTTCGGAACTGTTGATTTCCAATAACGAAGAAGTGTTGAGTGGAGTAGCTATTGCCGGAACCATTGAGGGGATGAGGCCGATGCTCATAGAAACGCAGGCGCTGGTAACGAAAGCTGTTTACGGAACCCCGCAACGTTCTTCCACAGGTTTCGACCTCAGACGATTGCACATGCTGCTTGCAGTGCTGGAAAAACGTTCGGGTTTTCAATTTGGGGTGAATGACGTCTTCCTGAATATTGCCGGAGGCATAAAAGTGGAAGACCCTGCCATTGACCTGGCGGTGATCTGCGCGTTGATCTCCTCTTATGAAGATGTCGCTATTCCTTCGAGTTGTTGCTTTGCAGGCGAAGTAGGGCTTTCGGGAGAAATCAGACCGGTGAACCGGGTGGAGCAACGAATTTCCGAGGCGGATAAGTTGGGTTTTAAAAAAATATTTATTTCTTCAGGCAACAAAAAAGGGCTTGATCTAAACAAGTTCAAAATTGAGGTGATTACAGTGGGTAAGGTGCACGAGGTGTATGCGAGGTTGTTTTAGATGTAGGTAGCTTCCACCTCCTCTTAAACTATCTTATTATCTGGAATTTCTTGATGTCTAAACCGGAACTTGTTTTAATAATAGCAAAATATATTCCTGCCTTAAAATCGCTGACATCTATCACTTTTTTATCTGTGGTTGTGTTTTTTTCTGAATAAATAAGCTGCCCAGAAATATTTAGAATATCGATTTTGGCATTTTGATGCGTATTATTAAAATCTATAATCACTTGGTCTGTGGCAGGATTAGGGAATATATTAAAAGGTGTATTGTTAAGAATATTAGTTGTATAAACAGCAATACCTTTGCACCAATCGCAAGAAGTTTCCTCATAAGTTGGTAAAGCTGTCGGGAAATTAGAGTGAACAATACTATAAGAAGAATCATTTATTGTTAAGCAGTTTAACGTAGCTGCATAATCAATAATACCTGAAGAAAAAGCAGCTTCTCCTAGCCCTGTGTAAGGTCCTAAACCTTCAATAAGGTAACCAACTTCCGACCACCATTCATAAAAGTAAATTCTTCTTTGAAGTCCACCAATCCAAATTGTAGAAATACTATCTATTACTACCATTTCTGGATATCGAGGAAAAAAAATAGTGTCTCCAACATTCAAATTAAAATCATAGATGATTGGGTCCTCGTAAATTCTTCTAAACTCCACGAGTTCATTCAATGTATCATTTCTGAAAAATCCATAAGGCTGGTATGTAAAGTAAATTGCTGCACTTCCAGGAATAGAGTTGTAGCGGCTTCCCGTATGAAACAATTTGTAATAAATCAAACCATTTATAAGCGTATCGCTTCCGTCAGGAAAAATTTGTTGATCTGTTCCACCGCTAGCTTCCGTTGGATTTCCCCATCTCGTAGATTGGCACCAAACAATTCCTGAGTCTGGAAACGCCCATGCGAGAGATTGGGCTTTTGTAATTGAAACATGAATCAAAAACAGAATGACTATTGCAGGAAACTTATTTTTCATGACCGATATGAAAAGTATTGAATTTGGTATATAAATTTAAAGATTTAATTTGATTTTTTTATTGAACCTTACGGTGCATAATACATCGTCAAATAATGCAATAAGTACCAAAATCCTCACCGATTCATTATATTCATAAGTAGATCCAAAGCTTATGAATCTCCTCGAAACCACAGTAGACTATCTAAGCGATTTCGTTGCATTGCTGTTCCCCAATTTATGTCAGGCATGTGAAAAAACATTGGTGAAGGGCGAAGATACCATCTGCATATTTTGCCAATACGATTTACCCGAAACACATTTCCACTTGGAGAAAGACAATCCGGT
>JAJRSY010000187.1 GCA_024278565.1 Bacteroidota bacterium | reverse complement strand
GTTTCCTGTTTTCTTGAGTTTGTTATCCTTGAAATAATCATTGACCCTTTTGTTCAAGGTCTTGAAAAATTGGGATGGGTCTCTTCTGGGGAACTTGATCGTGGTCCTGCTCATAATTCTGTGAACTTTTATGTAAAGATAAGTCAAAAGACGAAATTAAGCTATTAAATTTTGGTAGATATTACCGCCTGATAGCGTCGGGCAGGGCATGGGTTTGTCTGTAGGTGCTTTTATTATATTAATGTATCATTCTGGGGTTGAATTCCTCTGCCTTTACCTGCCTGTATGGCAGGCCTGTCTGTGGTCGGGCAGACAAGGCCTGGTAGGCGAAGACTTTAGTTTTGTATATTATTAGGTAATTGTTCGGCCCCGAGGCCTCATTTCGGTTGAAAAAAATTATTTTGAGTTAGTAACACCGTGACTCAAAGTCACGGTGTTACTTAGGTTAGTCACCTTTACCTGCCTACGGTAGGTGGACCTGCCCGACTTCGTCATTTAGGCGGGGGCGAAATCAAACCCATCGGTCTTTAGTCGATGGTAGTTTAGTCGAGGTTTGGAATCGCAATCAACTAAATATCCTTATTTTTGCCGTTCAAAACAAAAATCGATGAACGCATATATATTTCCCGGGCAAGGTGCCCAGTTTGTGGGCATGGGGCTGGATCTTTATGAAAAATACCCCTTGGCCCAAGAACTCTTTGAAAGTGCCAATGAAATACTCGAGTTCCGCATTACCGATATCATGTTCGAAGGTACTCCTGAAGAATTGAAACAGACCAAAGTGACCCAACCTGCCATCTTTCTGCATTCGGTGGTACTCACTAGGGTTATGGGCGATGATTTTACTCCTGATATGGTCGCAGGCCATTCCCTTGGTGAGTTTTCCGCCCTTGTTGCCAATGGAGTCCTGAATTTTGAAGACGGACTAAAATTAGTGGCACAAAGAGCGTTGGCCATGCAGAAGGCATGTGAGCTACAGCCGAGTACCATGGCTGCCGTATTGGGACTGGAAGATGCCGTTGTTGAAAAAATTTGTGGGGATACCCCCGGTGTTGTGGTTGCGGCCAATTACAACTGCCCTGGTCAATTGGTGATATCGGGCGAGGTACCGGCCATAGAGACCGCCTGTGAAAAAATGAAGGAAGCTGGTGCGAGAAGGGCATTGGTGCTGCCCGTAGGTGGGGCGTTCCACTCCCCGTTGATGGAGCCGGCTAGGGAAGAGTTGGCCTCGGCAATGGAAAACACCGTTTTTGGTGCACCAAACTGCCCGATCTATCAAAATGTTACCAGCGTGGCGGTCATTGATGCTGACGAAATAAAGAAAAACCTGATCTCACAATTGACCGCCCCCGTTAAATGGACACAAAGTGTACAGCAAATGGTAAAAGACGGTGCCGTTCTGTTTACTGAAATAGGACCTGGTAAGGTACTTCAGGGCTTGGTCAAAAAAATAAACCCCGGTTCGGAAACCACTTCGGCCGTTCTTACGTAGATACCTTTGTCGATATAAATCGTATTTTAACCTAAAAACCCATATTTAGACCGTTATTTAAGAGTAATGGTCTTTTTTTTTAGTATTATTGACACCCATTTTTTACCTACTTCTTAGTCTTGAGTTTATGCTGAACATTGAATTTTAATTGATTCAACGGACAGTCTATGAAATTGAAAAGAGATTATTTTTTATCGATAGCGAACCAATTTGCCTTTTTTAAGGGGCTTTTGTTTTTGACGATCCTGTTGTTGGGCAGTATTGTTTACGGTCAAACCTTTTCTATAGCGGCAAGTGATGCCAATGGTGCTGAGGTAGTCGCTCCAGGGGCACAAAACGGGGCGACTTTTACGATAACCAAAGTTGGATTTCCGCTTTTTGATGTTACGGTCAACTATTCTGTCATGGGTACGGCTACCATGGACAATGATTTTCAGCCAGTGACAGGTTCGGTGATCATTGGCTTTAATGAGCGTACAAAGGACATTGACATAAACATTATAGATGATAACCTTGTAGAGGATGCCGAAACGGTTATCGTTACTTTAACAAGGGTTTCACAAGGAATCATAAATCCAATCCAGAATACGGCGGAAGTTGTTATTAATGACAATGATGTTGGTACAGTTACACTTGATTTGGTAGAGGCACCAGATAGGTTTGTAGCTACTGCGATCGAAGGTAGTCAAAACGGTAGGTTTAGATTGATAATGGACAAGGCAAATGGTACTTCAACCCCAATGACCGTTAATTTTACCATTACCGGAACATCAGGGCAACCCGGCCCTCTGGCCGACCATAACCTAACAGGTGATGTTGGTATACGGACTATGACAATACCCTACCCCAATGATGGTGTCATTGGATTCAAACATGTAAATGTAGTACCGTTAGATGATACGGTCAACGAACCTGATAAAACGGTGATCATCACCCTTACCGGCACCAGCAACCCTCTTTTTACGATAGGTGGGTCCAATACGGCCACGGTTACGATTATTGATGACGATTGTAGCGCGGGTAATACGGCACCACCGCTGAACGGTGGTATAGCAACGGCACGTTGTGATGAAGCGAGTGTACACCTCAATACGTTTATTGTTGGGGGTGGACCAAGTGCACCACCAGGTACCGATTTGCGATGGAGTACTATAGCAAACCCGACGTCGAATGCCGATTTGATACCGACTACGGCAACCGCTTCCGGTACATACTATGGCGTATATTGGGATCCCACAAACGAATGTGCGAGTCCTTCTACGCAAGTTGTGCTTACCTTGTCAACATCGCCATCCGCAGGTACGCCGGCCAACGGCGCTGCATGTACCAACAATACCTTTGGTAGCACAACTGTTGATCTTGACGATTTGTTGACGGGTACCGTTTCGCCAGGTAATTGGGCGTTTACCTCAGGACCTCAAAACGAGACCCCGAATGCGAACAATGTTGTGAATTTCAATAATGGGGCGGTCGGTAATTATGTGTATACCTATACCACTACAGGTGCGGTAGCACCTTGTACAAACGATACAGCTACAGTGACCATTACGGTTACTGATTGTGACCCCTGTACGGCAGGTAACACGGCCCCGGCATTAAATGCAGATGTACCCACGATATTTTGTGGTGTCATTGATCGTAGCTTAAGCGAATATACAAATAGTGCGGCACCAGCGGGATCAGTGCTCACATGGAGCACCGATTCGAACCCAACAAACGAGGAGGCACATTTATTAGGGGCGCTGGTCACTGATCCGCCAATGGTTGGTGGCACCTACTATGTTTTTTTCTATGATACCGTTAATAACTGTGCAAGTCCGACCGCACAGGTGAATTTGGTCATCAATACAACACCTGCCCTGAACAGTACAGAAGGCACTACACGCTGTGGTCCGGGCACTGTGGTGCTTACCGCAACGACCTCGGCAAATGCCACCATTAATTGGTACACATTGGCAAATGGGGGAAGTGCAATAGGTACAGGCTCGAGTTTTACGACCCCTGCTATTTCAGCGACCACAACCTATTACGCCTTGGCTACTGAAAATGGTTGTCCTTCTGAACGACAAGCAGTAGTTGCCACTGTGGTCCCCCACTCGGCCGGTACGCCCAGTAATACATCTTCGTGCAGTGATGTGAACAACGGGCCGACCACTGTAGATCTAGATGATCGATTATCTGGTGAAAGCGCCGGTACATGGACAATAACCTCGGATCCATCGGGTAATCTGACCATTGATTCAGGTAACATTGTCAATTTTGTGAACAGGCTCGATGGCGATTATGTGTTTACGTTTACCACCACCTCACAAGCACCCTGTACGAACGAATCTTCTGAGGTGACCATATCGGTCAACGACTGTGATATTGATACTGATGGTGATGGGCTTTTCGATGGGCCAGAGTTGACCCTGGGTACGGATCCCAACAACCCTGATACTGACGGTGATGGCATCAATGATGGCGATGAGGTAGGTGACGATATCGAAAACCCTTTGGATGAGGACAATGACGGAAATATAGATGCCCTTGATTCGAATATTCTTGATGAAGATAGTGACGGGGTGGTCGATCAGAAGGATCCTGCAAACGACAACCCTTGTATTCCCGACAATACCCACAATTTATGTGATACCGATGAAGATGGCATTACCGACGGCGATGAGATTGCAAATGGCACCGATCATTTAGACCCCTGTGATCCCGACCTTACTTCTCCGGCCTGTGTTGACCAGATTCCGATTGATCTGGAAATAACGAAGGAAGTTGATAATATAAACGCCCTTGTGGGTGAAACGGTGCTGTTTACCATTGCCGTAAGAAACTTAACTGACAATAAGGTTCGGGCAATAAAAATAGGGGAACTGTTAGAAAGTGGTTTTGAATATGAATCGCATATTGCGTCTATCGGAAGTTATGATGTGGAGACGGGTCATTGGGATATTTTTGAACTGGAAGCCTTGGGGTCGGCTACCCTGGAAATCAAAATCACTATTTTAGGGGGGGGCACTTACGGCAATACGGCTGAGTTGTTAGAGTCTTTTCCGTTGGATAACAATGCCGATAACGATTCGGCAACGATTACCCTGCCCATTAAATTGCCCGAGGGTATTGATCTGGTGATTGAAAAAACGGCCTTGAGTGAGAATCCACTTGTAGGTGAAGAATTGATATTCACCATAAAGGTTTTCAATGCCTCGATAGATGTCAACCCTGTTACCAATATAGAGGTTAAAGACGTTATTGATACCAGCGGTTTTGAGTATATCGATCACGATACCAATGTTGGGGAATACAGTATTGATTCGGGTGTATGGTCCATACCCACGATGGACAAAGGACAAGAGGTGTTTTTAACGATACGGGTAAAAGTGCCCAATGAGGGTGAGTTTGCCAATACGGCGTCACTGGTTCGTTCGACCCCTGCTGATGGCAACCCTGCAAACAATGAATCAATGGTTGAGATAACCGTAAGTGTGCCCACCCCGGCCGATGTTGGCTTTTTGTTCAACCAGTTTTCACCCAATGGTGATGGTACCAACGATAATCTGAAAATCAATCGACTTGATAGTGATACAGGGCTAATGGCGCGTATTATTTACAATATTCAAATTTTTAACAGATATGGTAATTTGGTGTTCGAAGCGAACGGTCAATATAACGAAGAGGTTTGGGATGGTTCCTGGAAAGGAAAAGATGCACCCGCCGGAACTTATTTTTATACAATGAGTATAGATGTAGGTGAAGGGGCCGAATCAAAAAAAGGCTGGATCCAGCTGATAAGATAATATTGAGAATGACTTGTACAAAAAATAGGATTATATATAAGTACCTCTTTTTTTCCATTGGCCTTGCCTTTAGTGTGGTGAGTTCCGTATATGCCCAAAAAGAGCCACAGTATACGCAGTATATGTACAATATAGGTAGCTTCAACCCGGGCTATGTAGGTACGGTAGAGACCCCAGAGATTATGGGTCTTTATAGGGCGCAATGGATCGACCTGCCGGGCGCACCACGTACGATTCGTTTTGGCACCAATGTTCCGTTATCGAACGAAAAGATGGGTATTGGGTTCAATGTGGTGAACGATCAGTTGGGGCCTTCTACCCAAACCTATATCGATCTCGCATATTCCTATCAGTTCAACGTATCTGAAAATGCCAAACTGTCTTTTGGAATGGATGTTGGCGGGTCTTTCCTGAACATAGATTTTACAAAAGGTACTTTTGAAAACCCCGGTGAACCCATTTTGGACCGCGAACTGATCAAGAGATTCTACCCGACCATTGGTGCGGGTCTTTTTCTGTATGGGCAAGACACATGGTATTTAGGTGCTTCAATACCTAATTTCTTGACCGATGCTATTTATAATGATGATGTTGCAACTATAATCGAAGATAAGATGCAATTGAATTTCATTGGAGGGTATGTGTTCGACCTATCGGAAAGTTTGAAGTTCAAGCCAGCTTTCTTGATCAATTATATAGGTGGCGCACCGCTCAACACAAATATTTCGACCAACTTTCTGATCAACGAAAAATTCACCTTGGGGGCTTCCTATAGGTTGGGCAATGCCGTAAGCGCATTGGCCGGTTTTCAGATAAGCGGTAGTACCTTCATTGGTTATTCCTATGATTACAATACCAACCCTTTGGGGCAGTTCAATAGCGGATCTCACGAGATTATATTGAAATTCTATCTAGGTAAAGGTGGGGTTGGCAGCAGTGGTTCGAACGGTAAAAATATAAAAGGGAAGCCCAAACAGATCGATACCCCACGGTTTTTCTAAAGAGGATAAAAATGAAAACAAAAACGTTTATATTGTTTTTTATGGCGGCTATTTTGACATCACCTGCCCAAGAAATAAACTCTAAGGCAGATAAGTATTTTTATGCCTATGCCTTTAAAGAGGCTATAGCCGAGTACAAAAAAGACATGGGCAAGGGGAAATTGATCTCGAACCATCAGTTCTTGAACCTGGCAGATTCGTATTTTAGAACCGGTGACTTTAAGAGTGCCTCAAAAATATATTTGGATATCAATAGTAAGGATACCATCATGAACGATCATCGTTTGAACAAGATGTTGCAAAGTCTATCAAAAACTTATGAGATCGAACGTGTAAAGGCGTTCTTCAGAAAAAAGAGCATTACGCTTTCTAATGAGCTGACCGAAAATGCCGAGTTCAATTTTGAGCTTTTGGGGGCGGATTCCAAAAATGCACAAAAATTTGAAATTTATAATATAGATGCCAATAGTGCGCAGTCAGATTTTGCACCTAGTTTTTATAAAGGGAAGCTTCTGTTCAGTAGTGGACGTACCCTTAAATCAAAAAAAATGTACGGGCCATCGGGTGAATCGTATCTGGATATTTATTTGGCCAAGATAGGATCTGGTGGCGATGTGCTCAACCCAAATGCTTTTTCGGGTACGCCAGATTCAAAATACCATAAATCAACGCCTTACTATTCTGAAGAGTTGGATAAGATTTTCTATGTGCTTTCAAATACCGAGAACGACCAACTGGCTTTTGATGAAAACGGAAAAAATTCCCTGGCAATTGGTATAGTATATGACAATGGGTTTTTTAGGTTTTTGCTCAAAGACCTGAGCACTTCGTTTTACTACCCCTTTTACGATGAAGCGACCGATAAACTGTATTTTGCTGCCAATTTCAAAGATGGTTATGGCGGTACCGATATTTATTATGTTACTACCAATAATGGACAGATAATGTCACAGGCCGTAAATTTGGGTCCAGGTATAAATTCACCGGGCAATGAGATAGCTCCTTATGTGCTAGATGGCAACTTATATTTTTCTTCGGATGTCTTCTACGGTCTTGGTGGAATGGATATTTATAAAACCACTATTCGGCAAGGTGGTGGTTTCAGTATTCCCATTAATTTGGGACCGGGGATCAACTCTACCTCCGATGATTTTGGTTTTATAATAAAAAGCAAT
Organism: Bacteroidota bacterium; assembly: GCA_024278565.1. GTDB lineage: Bacteria > Bacteroidota > Bacteroidia > Flavobacteriales > Flavobacteriaceae > Maribacter_C. Next base: position 2,443 of record JAJRSY010000187.1, on the reverse strand, counting down.
GAACAAGGAGGTTTTTCAGGATATTTTTCTTCAAATAGAGAAGGTGGTAAAGGAAACGATGATATATATGGCTTTAAAACCAATGAGTCATTGGGGCCTAAAACCTTCACACTTCGAGGAACCGTAATAAAACCAGAGTATCAGCAGGGTATTGCAGGGGCGACCATAAAACTTCTTGATGAGAGTGGTAACACAATCAAGAAAACAGTTACCAAGGGAAATGGGAAGTATCAATTGGAAATTCCTTGGAGGGATAAATTGATAGTGGAAATCACTAAAGATGGACATTCCTCTTATAATCGTTCCTATACCAGTGAGGAGATGGAAAACGCTCAAAGGTTAGCGCTAGATGTTGAAATGGTTTCTATAGGTAATGTTGTGATCGAGAGGGAGGGAAAGCAGGTATTGAATATTCCCGATTTCTTTTTTGCAAGGGGAAAAACTAATATTACACCTGAAATTGCTTTGGAACTGGACAAGGTCGTTGATGTTTTTCAAAAATTCCCCCAATTACAGATACAAATAGAGTCACATACCGATAGCAGGGGCAGCAACCGTACCAACATGTCACTTTCTCAAAAGCGGGCAGATGCCATAAAGGGCTATTTACTTCAGAACGGGGTGGCTTCTTCAGGTATTACCAGTTCAATTGGGTATGGTGAGAAAAGAATATTGAACAGTTGCACGAACGGGGTATATTGTTTGGATTTTTTGCATAATCAAAACCTCAGAACTTTGTTTGTGGTAACCAACTACGATCAATTGGAGTAACAACCTATTAAAATAAACCTGAAATATACTCCTTCCATTTTAAAATTCGGAAGAATACGGGCAGTCTGTTTTTTCGGCGAGCAAGGCAAAATTTGTCGGCATAGCCGTAGCTACGGTGATAAATTTTAACGCCGATCGGCGGAAAAAGAGCAAGCCTGCCTGCCGGCGAGGCAGGCGGAAATTTCGGATTTTAAAGTGGAAGGAGTATACCATGTTTCAGGTTGCCTTAATATGGCGACAATAGACTAATAGATGCGATTTCAATACCTAAAACACCACCATCCAAAAATAATAGATCGAAAAAAAGGAAAGAAAAACAATGCCCGCATAGGTGAGATGCCTCAGCCATTTTTTAGGGTGATGGGCTTTGGGCAGGTCATCGCTCATCACATTCTTCAGGTTCATATAGCCGATGATCGGCGCTACCACAAAAGAAACAAAGGTCGCTAGAGCCACAAGTTTGCCCATATTGGCGGCAAAGGTAGCGATAACGATAAAATTGATCAACGCCAGTAAGAGCACACCCAAGGCAAAAAAGCCTTTTTTGTTCTGCAATTTTGCTTTTGGGAAAAGATGGTCGATAATATCCAAGTTGACCCTAGTGACCGCATCATGGGCGGTCATACAGGTACTGAACATGGTTGCGAAAGCAGAAACAGCTATGAATATATAGGCCCAAGAGCCAATATGGGTGGTAAACAATCGAACCACTTGATCTGCAAAGGTTATGGCGTTACCACTAAGTTGGGTATTGGTACCGTAAAGGGTCATTGAACCGATCACCAAGAACAGAATTGCCAAAATAGCCGTCATAAAATAACCGACATTGAATTCTTGGAGCGATTCTTTTAATGAGGGTTTGTGTTTTTGGATCTTCCATTTTTCAATGCTCCAAAGGCTTATCCAGCTTGATGCCTCTACCGTGGTGGGCATCCATCCCATTAGGCTTATAAGAAACAGAATGCCCGCATCATTGAAAATTGGGGGCGGTCTAAAACCTGCTGCGGTCTCTACCTGACCTCTGAAAATGACCAGAGCGGTTGTTGCCACAAGTGCTACGAACAAGATCGAAACCACAAATTTCAACGAATTTTCTAAAAGCGTATAACGACCTATGATCAACAATGAACTTATAAAGACAAACAGCCCTAAAGCTACATTGGCCAATGATACGCCCGATATGTCGAACAAGTTGGTAAACAGGCCTGCGGTGACCGTATACAGTGCCGCCAATATGGTAAAGGTCGTAACCAGGTTGATGAACGCATAGAACCACAAATAGCCCTTGCCCCGGTTCAAATAACCTTCAATGAGTGTTTTGTTGGTAACGTTGGTATAGCGAACCCCAAATTCAAAGAAAGGATACTTGAAAATATTGGCAAGAACAATCGGTATAGCCATGATCCAACCGTATTGAGCACCTGCCTTTGTTTAAAGTACCAAGTGTGAAGTGCCAATGGCCATACTGGCGAATAAAAGTCCCGGTCCTAGATTTCTAATTAAGGTTTTGAGTTTTAGCATGAACGAATAAATGTACAGTCAAAAATATATTATTTAGGGGAATATGGTTTCACCTTATCTTGATAGGCTCACCATAAAATCGGGGTTGCGTATTGAACAGTAAATCTATAAACACCTTTACCCTGGCCAAATATTCCCTTGCCTGTATTTT
>JAJRSY010000186.1 GCA_024278565.1 Bacteroidota bacterium | reverse complement strand
AGCCTTCGGCCGTATTGTCTTTTAGAGATGAGTACAGGCGTTTTTCCGATGATAAAAAAACAATTGAATCGATTGCCGCCAATACATTTATCATTGAAGAGTTCTTATCTCGAGAAATAGAAAATGGCACATTGACCAAAGAACAGTTCACCAAAGAGGCCAAAACCATAAAAATCCACAACCATTGCCACCAAAAGGCATTATCAAACCAAAAAGTAACTTTCGATACCTTGAACTTGCCACAAAACTATACCGTATCCATTATTAGTTCGGGCTGCTGTGGCATGGCCGGTTCTTTTGGTTACGAAAAAGAACATTACGATGTCAGTATGCAAATAGGAGAGCTCAGGTTGTTTCCATCCATTAGAAAATCAAGCGATGACGTGATCATAGCTGCAAACGGTACCAGCTGTAGGCACCAGATTTATGACGGAACGAAGCGTAAGGCGCTTCACCCCATATCCATATTAAAAGAGGCTTTGGTCGATTGATTTTGTAGGCTATGCCCTAAAGGCAACACCCTTTGATCCTTTACCCTTGTACATGTTGATTTTCAGTAAGTTGAGCGGATCCGACTGTCGGTCAGGTCTAAACTTCTAAACCCATTTCCAAACTCCTAAACCTGTTTTCATGTTCGCCGGATTAATATTAGAAAAACACTGTGCAGAACAGTCATAAATTAGAACATAGCCCCAATTTTGCTTTTGACTATTTAAAATTTACCTTTACGTTTTTGCAATGGGAATGGTACCCAATGAAATGACCCACTAACTTTTACACGAATATTATGGCAGGCAATACGTTCGGAACCCTTTTTAAAATCATGACCTTTGGCGAGTCGCACGGTGTCGCTATTGGTGGTGTTTTGGATGGATGTCCGGCAGGAATACCTCTTGACCTCAAAGCCATTCAAAACGATCTAAATCGAAGAAAACCCGGTCAATCGGCCATTGTCACCCAACGCAAAGAACCAGATACCGTTGAATTTTTCTCAGGAGTGTTCGAAGGAAAAACCACAGGAACACCTATTGGATTCGCCATTCGAAATACCAATCAAAAATCACAGGACTATTCTCATATAAAAGACTCGTACCGACCTTCGCATGCCGATTATGTGTACGATAAAAAATATGGTTTTCGAGACTACCGAGGTGGTGGTCGCAGCTCTGCCCGTGAAACTGCCAGTAGGGTAGTGGCAGGGGCGATAGCCAAACAGTTTATTTCAACTATAAAAATAAATGCTTTCGTATCGCAAGTGGGTGATCTGAAGCTTGACAAAACGTATAAAAATTTGGATCTTTCTTTGACCGAATCGAATCCTGTTCGTTGTCCAGATCCATTCATGGCCAAAGAGATGGAGGAGCTCATCAAAAAAATCAAAAAAGAGGGAGATACCGTAGGCGGTGTGATTACCTGTGTGGTCCAGAATGTGCCTGTTGGCTTGGGAGAACCTGTTTTTGATAAACTTCATGCTGATTTGGGTAAGGCCATGCTCTCAATAAATGCGGTAAAGGGTTTTGAGTACGGAAGCGGTTTTGAAGGGGTGAAAATGACGGGAAGCCAGCATAATGACCAATTCAATAGTGACGGAAGTACAAAAACCAACCATAGTGGGGGCATACAGGGCGGTATCAGCAACGGAATGGATATTTACTTCAATGTCGCCTTTAAACCTGTGGCGACCATCATTCAGCCCTACGAGACCATTGATAAAGAGGGCTATATGGTCAAAACCCAAGGAAAAGGCCGCCACGATCCCTGTGTTGTGCCTAGGGCAGTGCCCATTGTTGAGGCCATGGCCGCTCTGGTCTTGGCCGATTTTGCGCTCTTGAACCGTACGGTTAAATTGTAATAAAGTGTCAAGTTCAAACTCAAACTCAAGTTCAAACTTAAGCCTGCCTGCCGTAGGCATGGTTCAAGTTCAAAAAGTGTAACTAATCAGTTTGAATAATGCCCAGAATTAATTTTAACCGCAATGACCGCAATAGAAACGCAAGAAACGTAAGGTCATACTGAAAACCAACTATCTAAAATTATATTTTATTTGATCGCACCTTAAAGGTACATCGTGCATTGGTCCCTGGTCTGTTGGAAAGTTCTTATGAAGAATGTTTGTTCTACGAATTGGGCAGGTCCGAATTACAGGTTGTAAAGCGGAAACCACTGCCGTTGATATATGAGGACGTGAAACCGGGAATTGGATATCGTGTTGATCTATTGGGATCATTGAAATCAAATCGGCAGAGGCGTTAAACGACATACATTTAGCCCTCCCGAAGTTTCGGGATTGACATATTTAAAACTATCGGATTGCAAACTTGGTCTGTTGATCAACTTTAACGTAACCTTGATTAAAAATGGCATTAGACCAATGGTCAACAATTTATCCCGCATTATTCACGGGTTTTCGTTATGAAAAGTCAAAATATCAACCTGCCGACAGGCACGGTAGAATTGGAAAGCACAGAGGTTTTTTAGTGAAGGAACTGTAACTCGATTTTGAGCTGAACAAATTTTGGGCATTTTCAATTATAGCAGGCATGTGCTGAGCATAGTCGAAGTATAGTTTGGCTTTGGAATAGAATACCCATGAATAATTCGGGTTATAGGCTCTTGCGCTCTTTGCGTAAACCTTTGCGGTCATTGCGGTTAATTGGAGCGTTTAATATATACTGATCAGTTACCAAAAAGTTTAAGTATAATCAGCTTATAAGTATTGAAAATACCTTTTCTACTTTCCACATTTTTTTTGGTATTCCGACTTCTGTCCTTTTCTTTTTTCCTCGTTCCATCCAAGAATAGTATCTTCCTCGCCTAAACTATAATTTGGTATGCGAAAACTTGAACTGCACTGGCAGATTCTTATAGGTATGGTCATCGGACTGTTGTTTGGTTATGGAATGACACAGGTTGAATGGGGCAAGGAATTTGTACTTGATTGGATAAAACCCATAGGAACCATCTTTGTAAAACTATTGAAATTGATCGCCATTCCCCTGATTCTGGCATCGCTTATCAAAGGGATCTCTGATTTACAGGATATTTCAAAATTTCGCACCATAGGCCTTCGCACCATGGGCATTTATATGGGCACGACCGTTGTTGCCATTGTATTGGGCCTAGTGTTGGTCAACGTTATTCAGCCCGGTAGTGGTATTTCTGAGGAAACTATAGCCAGGCTTACAGAAACCTATGCCAATGATAGTGGCGTGACCTCTAAACTCGAGGAAGCCTCAAGGCAAAAAATTGCCGGTCCCCTCCAATTTTTAGAAGATATGGTGCCTGAGAACGCTTTGGCCGCCATGACCAATAACAAATTGATGTTACAGGTGATTTTCTTTACCATTTTCTTGGGTATTTCAATGCTCTTGGTAGGGGAGAAGAAGTCCAAACCGCTCAAGGACTTTTTCGATTCTTTGAACGATGCAGTGCTTAAAATGGTCGATTTGATCATGTTAACAGCACCCGTAGCGGTATTTGCACTTTTGGCGAACGTGGTGGTCTCATCGAGTGATCCTGACTTATTGGTGGCTCTGCTAAAGTATGCTGGGGTCGTGGTGTTGGGACTCACACTTATGATCGTTTTTTATTGCATTCTGGTCGTGGTTTTTACAAAAAAGAACCCATTTTGGTTTTTGAAACAAATGAGCCCTGCCCAGTTACTGGCATTTTCAACAAGTTCAAGTGCGGCAACGCTTCCCGTTACCATGGAAAGGGTCGAAGAGCATATTGGAGTCGATAAGGAAGTCTCAAGTTTTGTACTGCCGGTGGGCGCAACCATCAATATGGACGGTACCAGCCTATATCAAGGCGTAGCAGCGGTATTCATATCACAGGCCCTGGGCTTTGACCTTTCACTGGGCGATCAACTGACCATAGTGCTTACCGCATTATTGGCCTCTATAGGCACGGCGGCCGTACCAGGAGCCGGTATGGTGATGTTGGTAATCGTATTGGAGGCTGTTGGTTTTCCTGCCGACAAATTGGCAATCGGACTCGCTTTGATATTTGCCGTCGATAGACCACTTGATATGTTCAGAACAGTAATAAACGTTACGGGTGACGCTACCGTCTCAATGGTAGTCGCAAAATCTGTCGGAAAATTGGGCAAACCCAAAATCAAGGATTGGGACGACCACTTGGATGAAGTCAGCTAATCGCTTTAAGAAATTTCTATTGCTGGTTTATACCCCCCCCCTTTGAAGGTAGGCCCACGAGGCATTAAAAAGAACTTATGCCTGTCTGCCAGGCAGTTTTTATTGACTACTGGTGGAATAAAAAATATGCTCGAAGACCAAAACCAATAATCTTCAGTTCTTTTTAAAATTGGCACTATTGGGCAATTCAAACCCTTCGAGACCAAAATAAGGAATGGCCGCTAAAAGGTGGTCAAAGATATCGGCCATAATATATTCATAGTTTTCCCAACGTTTATCACTGCTAAAGGCATATATTTCTATGGGCAGGCCCTGAGCGGTTGGTGCCAACTGTCGCACCATGATCATCATATCGCTATTAATGCCTGAATGGTTATTTAAATAAGTATCGATATACTTTCTGAAAACCCCAATGTTCGTTAAGTTCCTACCATTAATCAAGATCGATTTGTCAATATTGTTCTCTTCATTGTAATCATGTATCATATTTTCTTTTTTTTGAAGATACTTCGAAATCAATGCTATTTTATGAAGATCTACAAGATTTTCTTTCGAAAGAAACTTAATGCTTTCCTGTTTTATCAGCAAAGCCCTTTTAATACGTCTCCCTTGCGAATCGACCATTCCACGCCAATTTCTAAAAGAATCAGAAATTAAGGCATAGGTGGGTATAGTCGTTATGGTCTTGTCGAAATTCTGGACTTTGACCGTGGCCAGATTGATTTCGATCACATCGCCATCGGCACCATATTTTTCAAAAGTGATCCAATCGCCAATACGCACCATATCATTGATGGATACCTGAATGCTGGCCACAAACCCTAAGATAGTATCTTTAAACACTAGAATAATGACTGCAGAGGCTGTGCCGAGTGCGGTCAAGAATTTCCACAACTCAATTCCGGTTATTACGGAGAAAGCATAAAATATACCAATGACCCATGAAAATATCATGAACACCTGAATATAACTATCAATGGGTTTATCTTTGAGGCGGGGCAGTAATTTAAAATAGTCCTTAACCGTATTCAGCAAACTTCTTATAATCCATAGAAAAAGAAGGATTCCGAAAACTTCTATACTTTTGAGAATAATTGCTTTCACGTCGGGAAAATCCCTAAAAATATAGGGCACCGCCCCATAAGCAACTAATACGGGCACAATATGTGCAATATTCCTAGGGGTTTTGTTGCTTACCAGCAAATCATCGAAATGTGTCTTCGAAGTGTTCGAGAGCCTACTAAAGGCATCTACCAATAGTTTTCGCAATATAAAGTCTAGTATGAATATTATCGACGACAGCGCTAACAATAATGCGAACATATTGACGTATTCGGCACTTTCCCCCGTAATTCCCTCTGTTATAAGATATTCATATAACCAATGTGATATTTTTTCCATTTTTTTGTGTAAAATCAGGTTTTTTGCCGATATACTCAGGATCGAGTGCCGCAAAATTAGGGGATCTACAGTGATTATCGACCATGTAAATCTGTGTTTCTCACGGTCGCCCTTGATCAGAAAGGGAATGTACTGCTTTACGTTTTAATGCAAGAACTTCTCCCTCAATTCGGCTGTCGGCACCATACATTGATCCTTTTTGCCAAACCAACGATACCGATAGCGCGCCACTAAATCGTATACGATATCACGTAACCAATTGGGAATCAAGTTCAGTACGTTTACTAAAGTCCAAATACCACCAAAAGATGCTGCAATTTTCAAAGCAGCTGTAGATTTGGTGTAATAGGCCACCTCAGGATCAATAAGAATGATCGAATCGATTTTTGAAGTATCGATATTGCGCTCGGCAACCAACTTTTCACCCACTTCACTTTGAAGGGCTGCAAACCGAAAGAGGTCTTTCTTATCGCATTTGATGACAAAGTTGACCGCTCCGTTACAGAGGTTGCAAACACCATCAAAAAGTATGATTTTTTTATCGATCATGTGAAATAAAATCTCAATGGCACATATTTAGGCTTTGAAGTTTGAAGTCGGAATTTAGAAGTATAACTTTCATTGCTTTATCTTTAATTTACTGCTACAGTTCTTTGTTTACTGCCCACTGTTCATTGCTTATACCACACCTAACTTCGGCTACGCCCAGTCACCAAGTCTGAGTAACACCGTGACTTAAAGTCACGGTGTTACTAGCATTCTAACGACTATTTTACTAGCCACTGATTATTGTTCACTCCTTCCGTTCTACCAACTCCAATTGTTCTACGCCTATATTGGTGGTGAAAAGTCCGTAGTTGATTACCGCCTTGTTCTGTTCGAGCTTGTCGATCGTGCCTACCGCCTTGCCTTCAAAGATACGAACACGGTCACCCTCCCTAAAAACGGGCAGGGGCTTGTTCTTTTCTTGGGCTTCATCTTTCTTTTTCCGTATTTTTTTCTTTCTGCGGATGACCTTTACCTCTTTTTGGACTTCTTGGGCCACCTTTTCTTTTTTGTCCCGTTCGTGTTTTGCTTGGTTGGCCGACTTCTTTTTGCGTTTGCTGTTCTCTACCTCAACGATACGAATGAGCTCAGAGACCAATACACGTTTCTTTTTATCTTGAAAATATTTGTCAGCTACGGTATTTACACGGTTGCCCAGCTGTATCATTCGTTGGTCGTGGTCGTACAGTTCTTGATAATTCTCTAATTTCGCTTTTATCTTGGCGTTCAGTTTTTCCATGCGCTCTGATTCTTCCCGTGCCTTTGACTCTTCTCTTTGCAGCCTTGAGCCCGTTTGGGCCATTTTGCTGCGTTCTTTCTGTAATTTGGCTATCGTCGCATCAAAACGCACTTTGCCCCGTTCTATCTTCTTCTTTGCCCTGTTGATAAGACTGAAGGGAATTCCGTTCTTTTGAGCCACCTCAAAGGTAAAAGAGCTGCCTGCTTGGCCCAATACCAATTGAAAGGTCGGCTCCAATGTCTTGCCGTCAAAAAGCATATTTGCATTCGAAATATGTGGCAGTTCGTTTGCCAATAGCTTTAGGTTGGAGTAGTGGGTGGTGATCACCCCGTACGCTCTACGTTCGTAGAACACCTCTAAAAAAGCCTCCGCCAAGGCGCCGCCTAGTTCTGGATCGCTTCCCGTACCGAATTCGTCGATGAGGAACAGGGTGTTCTCGTTGCATTTACGCAAGAAGTAGTTCATGTTCTTCAAGCGATAACTATACGTACTCAAATGATTCTCAATAGATTGATTGTCGCCAATGTCGGTTAAAATCGTATCGAACAGACATACAGAACTGCGCTCGTGTACCGGAATCAGGAGTCCGCTTTGTAACATTACCTGTAGAAGCCCAATGGTCTTGAGGGTAATGCTCTTACCGCCCGCATTGGGCCCTGAAATCACGATTATTCTGTTCTCTTCGTGCAGCTCAATGGTCTGCGGATGGGTCTTTTGGTCGCTTAACTTATTGGTCAGGTACAACAAGGGATGATAGGCATCACGCAAGAACAGTGTTTTTGACTCGCTGAATTTAGGAAGTATGGCGTTTATATCGGATGCATATTTGGCCTTGGCCGCCGTAATATCAATATGCACCAAGAACTCTTGGTATTCGGATAGGAGGGGGGCATGGGGTTTGATCAGCGCAGTAAGTTGGTTCAGAATACGCTGTATCTCCTCTTTTTCCTCAAATTCAAGATTGTTGAGTTCCCTGCTGTGGCGAAAGGTGGCCTCTGGTTCGATATAAACGATACTTCCCGTCTTTGACGAGCCCATCACGCTACCCTTTATTTTTTTCCGGTACATGGCCTTGACCGCCAGAACACGGCGGTTTTCAACGACCGACTCCCTGATATCATCCAAATAACCCGAATTTTGGTACATCACGAGGGCCGAACTGAAACTCTTGCTTATTTTTCCCTTGACCCCATTTATTCGATGGCGTATGTTGGCAAGTTCATTGGAGGCATTGTTCTTTACCTCGCCAAAACGATCGACTACCGTACCAATTTGGTCAACAACCTCTGTGTTTGTAGCTATGGCTTCAGTGATTTCAAAAAGAAGCGGGTAGTATTCCCTGAACTTCTTGAAAAATTTTTTATGGGCGGTAACCGTGGTACAGAGTTTCGCTATTTTTTGAAAACCACTTAGTTCCAAGGTGGTATTTTCTATTTTCAGTAACTTCAATTCCCTCTCGATGGCATCGAAACCGTGATTGGGAATACGGTTTTCACTGATAAACGATGAAAGGTACTCTGAGGTTTGCCCCAATAATTCATGAAGGGCATTCGCATCTGATATTGGTTTGATGCCCATTACCAACTTCTTGCCCATTTCGGTATGGCAGCGAACCGAGAGTTGTTGCAATACGGTCGGAAACTCTAGGTCTTGAAGCGTTTTTGTTTGAATAGTATGCATTAATTGGTTTAATGGATGCAAAGGTATGGATTAAGGACGATATGTAAAATGGTGTACAAGGCACGCCCCTTGCTTTTTATTGATTTTGATAACTCTGAAAACTAGGCTAAATAAATAACTCGAAGTACTACGGATTATATATATTTACAACAAACACTAATAAATATTTAGATTATGGGAAAATTAAAGGATTATTCAGAAGACGAATGGTCAATTGTATCGGCAACCCCTCAATTGGTGGGTGTCGCTATGGCCGGTGCCGGTAGTAGTGGGCTAGTGGGCTCAACCAAAGAAATGTTTGCAAATGCCCGTAGTATGATGGATGCAAAAAAGGAATATGGCTCAAATACGCTGATTCAGGCCATAGTACCTGATACAACCGATCCGAAAAAGGCCATGGAAGATGCCAAGAACCAGCGGGCCATAGTAATGGAACGGCTAAAATCAAAAAATGTAAAATCATCCGAGCAGCTTTCTGAGATCATATTGGCCGATTGCAAAGAGACCATTACTATTTTGGAAGAAAAAGAATCGCCTGAAGTTGTTGCGGACTATAAAAAATGGATTTTACAGATAGCAGAAAAAGTCGCCAATGCGGCCAAAGAAGGTGATTTTCTAGGTTTTGGCGGTGACCGGTTCAGTGAAAAAGAGCAGGTGCTTTTTGAAAAATTGAAAAATACCTTGGCATAACGTCTAAAGTGAAATACGCTATTTAAGTAAAAATCACACCTTCTTAGAAGGTGGCTTTTAGGTTCCCCCATAGGGGGCTTCAGCCGAGCATTTTTTTGTATTATGTACAACAAAACGCAAAAAATGACAAGTAATACGCATACAGGCATAGCCATCAGAACATGACCACCTGCAAAGCAGGTAGATTTCTAAGGAAAATTCAACCTGAAGGTCAATAGCTTTCAGGTTTTTCAACAAATATACTAACCAATGGATATAACCATTCATACGAGCTGGCAAAAGCAGCTATCACACGAATTTAAGCAGCCCTATTATACAGATTTGATGCGTTTTATCAAAAAAGAATATATCCAAAATACCTGCTACCCACCGAGAAACGAGATTTTTTCTGCTTTTGATCATTGTCCGTTCGATAAGACCAAAGTAATAATCATTGGTCAAGACCCCTATCACAGGCCGAACCAAGCAAACGGACTCTGTTTTTCAGTAAACGACAGGGTTTTGCTTCCACCCTCATTGAGAAATATTTTTAACGAACGGGAAACCGATTTAGGAAAGCCTTTTCCTAGTAGCGGCAATTTACAGAGGTGGGCAGGCCAAGGGGTGCTGCTGCTCAACGCTACCCTGACCGTTCGAGCATACGAAGCTGGAAGCCACCAGAACAAGGGTTGGGAATTGTTCACCAATGCGGTCATCAAAAAGCTGTCAGCCCAAAAAAACGATCTGGTATTTCTACTTTGGGGCGGCTTTGCCAAAAAGAAGACTGTTTTGATAGATGCCGGTAAACACCACATTTTGACCTCTGGGCATCCTTCGCCTTTGAGTGCGAATCGAGGGTACTGGTTCGGAAGCAGGCATTTTAGCAAAACGAACGCTATTTTGACGAAATTGGGAAAACGGTCTATTGATTGGTAAACGTTACTAAACTACCATCGGCTAAAGACCGATGGGTTTGGGTTTCGCCTAAAGGCGACTAAACCCGTACTATTCACGGGTTTTCGTTATGAAAAGTCAAAATATCAACCTGCCTGCTGGCAGGCACGGTAGAATTGGAAAGCACAGAGGTTTTTTAGTGAAGGAATTGTAACTCAATTTCGAACTGAACAAATTTTGGGCATTTTCAATTATAGCAGGTAGTTTAGAATATCCGTGAATAATGCGGGTAAAGCAACTAACCTAAGTAACACTGTGACTTTGAGTCACGGTGTTACTAACTCAAAATAAAATAGTTTTTTAGCCGAAATGACTATTGATCGAACAGCTACCTAGCCCCGCCTGCCGTAGGCAGGAAAATGCGAGGGGTTTAACCTCAGAATGATAGATTATAAGGTCACTGTAGAGGAAACCTAAATCTATAGTACCGCTAAGTTGTTATTGGGCAATACCTTGTCGATAAGATTCAACTTTAAGAGTGTTGCGCTTACTTTATCCAGTATTAGTGGGTCTATTTGTTTTTGGCTCCATCTTGTTAAAGAAAGCCATTCCCTAATATCCGCTACTTGTTGTCCGTAGGCATTGGCCAAAGTACGGTCAATGCTTGGAATGGACTTGAATTCAGAAGTATATAAGTTGATAACCTCCAGAATATGTTTTAAGGTGCCACTATTTTCTGCAATGAAACTGTCGGTTGCCGCAATAACAAAGCAGGGCCATGGGGTAGGGCAGTCGCCCAATCTTCTAAAAATTCCCTGATCTATCAAGGGTTTGGTGGTAAAGTGTTCCCACATAAAATAATCCGCTTCGCCATTGGTCAGGGCTTCAATGGCACCATTGAGGTTGTTAATGACCTCAAATTGCAGATTGCCGCTATCCCATCCCTCATGTTGGGCGTTTATATAGGTCATAAGGTGGCTGCCACTACCAAAACGGCTGATGGCCGCCTTTGAACCAATCATGTCGGATATATTCTGATACCGACTTTTAGCACCCACATGAATGCCCCAAAGTAGGGGCGTGCCAATATATTCTTGTACTATTTTGGTTGGGTTTCCTTCCGTTATGCCCTTTACGATGCCCTCGGTAAGTATGATGGCAAGGTCGGTTTCCGAACCTTGTAGCATTTGGCACATTTTACCCGTTCCCTCAGGAATATCGGCCCAGCATAGGTCAATGCCCCTTTCGTTAAAAGCACCTTCATCGATCGCCATTAACCAAGGTAGGTTAAAGTGTTCGGGCACTCCTATGATGCCTACTTTTTTCATTGTTGTAAGTGCTTTTTTGATATGGGCACGAGAGGTGAAATCATGTACTGATCAATTTTTCAAGCGTATATCGAATCAGTTCATCAACCGCCTTATAAGGGTTTTTAGAGAACTGCCCGGTCACTCGATTGGCTAAAATGCAGTTCATTGAAACCGCTCGGTGATCCAATAGTTTTGACAAACCATAAATACCCGAAGTTTCCATCTCAAGATTGGTTATTTTCAAGCCGTTGAACTCAAAAGTAGTGAGTTTTGAGTTCAATTCAGTATCAGGTAGTTCTAAACGGAGTTTACGCCCTTGGGGGCCGTAAAACCCAATGTTTGTTGCAGTAACTCCGAATCGTATACGATTTGAGGCCAATTGCCGTGACAAGGTTTCATTGCATTTTACCACGTAGGGCATTGATTTGTGATTGTCCCACTGGGTATGCTGGACAAATGCTGTTGAAATTTCTTTGTGCTGTACCGCATCGCTTTGATAAAAATGTAAAAGCCCATCAAGACCCAGTGCATATTCGCTGATCAAAAATTCATCGACTTCAATGTCGGGCTGAACGGCCCCAGAGGTTCCAATGCGGATAAAATCCAGCTTTGTTTTGTTGGGTATCACCCTTCTGCTTTGAAAATCTATATTTACAAGGGCATCCAACTCGTTGAGGACAATATCAATATTGTCTGTACCGATTCCGGTTGAGGTAACGGTAATTCGCTTATTGTTCAAGGTACCGGTATGGGTGAGGAACTCCCGTTTTCCTTTTTTGATCTCAATGGTATCAAAATATTTGGAAACAAGTGACACCCGATCTGGATCACCAACGATGATAATGGTAGTTGCAATGTCTTCAGGTAGTAAATTAAGGTGGTAAATACTGCCGTTGGCATTTAAGATAAGTTCAGATGACCCTAATTTCATACTAACATATTATAGTTTTAGTATTCTATCGGTATCTGTATTGTAGAGAAAGTTGTACTTTAATGCACCGCCAAGGTACACATCATTGCCCTGTAGGCTCGAGTAGTAGCTCGTTTTAAAATCCAAAATCTGTCTCCCCTTTTCGGTAAGCTTAACTGGGTTGAAAGTTGAAAATAAGGGTTTTAACCTTGAAAGGGCTCTGTCATATTGACTATCGCCGAACCCTAAGGTTCCTTGATTTTTCAAAATGGTATTTAGAAGTGCCTTTCTCGATTTTGGTTTTTTATCCACACTTAGTTGCAAAATATTGTTCTCCATTGCGTTTAGACCGTTTTTAATGGACGGAAACCGGAGTAGGTGCGAAGTAATTGCATCTGACAGGTAATCAAACTGGTAATTTTTGAAGTCTGTTAGGTTTTCCAATCGTATGGGGTTGTCACTACAATACAACTGCCATACATAATCTGCATATTCTATATCGTCTCTATTGAGAATTGTTCTGTTCGAATACAGGTTCAACAATTGTTGGTCGTTCAGATCATTTAGACCGTTGTTGCCCGATGCGCCTTCTTTACCACTGCACACCAATGAGATTTCCGCATATTTACGATTGGCCTTTAGCCAACTGATTACAGCCAACATATTGATCTGGCAAAACAAATCATGTTCAAACCAAAGCACAATTCGATCTTGTTGCTTGTGATTGCACAACGAACGGTATTCTTTGAGCGTTTTTTCTATAAACCAAGATTTGGAGACTTTGTAGTTCTTGTTGAGGAACTCAAAACGAGCTTTCCAAAAAGGCTCACTACCCACATTGGTGAGGGTTTTACCTTCGCATAGCATCTCACGCCAAGTAATGATGTCCCCTTTGGGTTTTAGGGCATGCAATCGTTTGGTTAAAATGTCTCCGTTTGTTATGTGTAAAAGGGAACTCATATAAGGTTGGGGTTTTGGTTCGCTAGATAAAAGTAACACTAATTTAAAAAAAACAAAATAAATTAACACAAAAATTGAGTTAATGGTCAATAAAAAACAGAATTAAGCGCAATTTATTGCTTCTATGGTTATTTTAGCCACCTACCCTTTTCACCTTGAAACCTTTGTTTTTCAATATTTGCATGATCTTATCCCTAAAATCACCTTGAATCAGTATCGCTGAATTTTTGATGGTGCCCCCCACGCTCAATTTGGT
>JAJRSY010000185.1 GCA_024278565.1 Bacteroidota bacterium | reverse complement strand
TTCCCATACGATATAAGTGGCGTTCAATACGCCTCTAACGGTATGGGTGTCAATTTCGTTAATGTCAATATAGTGCGGCCTTAACGTATCTAAAAAGTACAGCTCGGTAATTGCGTCGTGGTCCAATGTTCTCAAAATTGTTGATCCAATGACAAAATTTCCGTCCGCATTGTACCGTACCAATTTTTGCCGACCGACTACCTTATGGAGTTCAGATATGGAAAACTGTATTCTATTTCTACAGTACTCTGTAAGGAAATAGGCCTGTACCCCTATGGTCGTGTCGGTATCCTTCTTGGTAAAGAAGGAGTCGTTGAACTTGAGTTCTTGCCCGTCGCTCCAGATACCGCTCATCATGCCTCTGCTTATACAGCCATCGTCATCGCTGCTGCAGGCCCCTGCCCATAAGAACATACAGAAGGTCAAAACTATGCCTGTTAGTCTTTTTACCATCTTGATATCACTTTACCCACTCCCATTCAAAGTTCGTATTCTCAAAATATAGGGTATCGGCGAAACTCCAAGCCCTCTGCTCCTTTTCCCATACGATATAAGTGGCGTTCAATACGCCTCTAACGGTATGGGTGTCAATTTCGTTAATGTCAATATAGTGCGGCCTTAACGTATCTAAAAAGTACAGCTCGGTAATCGCATCGGTATCTAAGGTCGTTATTGAAGTAGTGCCCGGTCCATAAATGCCATCGCCATTATACCTCACCAAGTTTTGTCGACCGGTCACCTTACGAAGGTCAGATATGGAAAAGAGTATTCTGTGCCTACAGAATTCTGTATCGAAATAGGCCTGTACCCCTATGGTCGTGTCGGTATCCTTGGTAAAGAAGGAGTCGTTGAACTTGAGTTCTTGCCCGTCGCTCCAGGTGCCGCTCATCATGCCCCTGCTTAAACAGCCATCGTCATCGCTGCTGCAGGCCCCTGCCCATAAGAACATACAGAAGGTCAAGAATATGCTTATCAGTCTTTTTACCATCTTGAGATCAGTTGACGTTTTTGAAAAATTATTTTACCTTGTTCGAATATGATCAATTCATAAAGACCTTGGTCAAATTTAGCAATATTTAGGCGAAGTTCGCTGGTTTGGCCTAAAGGGCCCGAATACAGTTTTTTTCTTTCGCCCTTGTTAAGGATGTCATATAAATAGATATCGACGTTTTTTGGAGCCTCAAATGAGCTTGACAATACAATAACATCGGAAGCCGGGTTGGGGTAGTTTATAATAGAATTTCCCGAAACAATTTTTTTGCTCTCCCCATCTGATGATAAATCCGGTTTTGCCGTCTTTTCAGAACCTTTTCGCATTTGGTTATTTGAAATATAAAAGGTGCGATGGGCCGTTCTCCTTTGGCCATTGGAGCATCGCACGCTAAGTCTTACATAAAATCGGTCGCCCGAATATACCCTGGTCGTCATTCTACTGCCGGTTCCGGCACTATAATATCGGAAGCCATCATTGCTCGTCTCCCACTTATAGGTGCGACTTGAGCAATTGCGGACATTGGCCGATAAGGAAAAACTTCGATATAGATCGATGTTATAGGGGCCGCTTATCGAAACGGTCATGGCCGGTGCCGGTTCTGATGCGATATAGTTCGATACCCTACAGGCCGCGTTCTTCAATTGCCTGGCATTGTTTTTTGAAGAGGTGCCCGTATTGCTCCTAGAGCGACTTTCGAATTTTACGCTGGGGTTCGAAAAAGTGGCTACAAAGTATCCTTTGGTAGGACCTCCGGCGACCAGACTTTTTTGGTATCGTCTCTTCTTGAAAGCCCCTTTGTTATAATACCAGTTATGACCCCTGGCCCATGTCTTAAGGTTATTTGTTGTTTGTGAATCATTATCATGTTTGCACCCCAATAGATGACCGACCTCATGGGGCAATACCGCCCAGCCTGCGTTCGCATTGACCAAGGCGGCAAAACCCGTATTCGCATAACCGAACTGCCGTAAGGTAGCGATGCCCTGTGTGCCACCATAGGCACCATTGGTCAACAAGACAACCAAATCGGCCTTATATTGGTTTCTTAGAACCTGAACACCGCTAAAACTGACAAATTTATTCAGATCTTCGACAGGATTTCTACTTTCTTTAAAATTTGGGAGATTGCGAACCCCTGCCAGTTCAAAACTGAGGTCCGAGCGATAGACCCTGCTATTGTAGAGCGTACTGTTCAGTGTTCTGATACCTGCCGTCGCCACTTGACTTGGGTTTGAAATCGTATTGGCCTTGTTGGTGTACAGTACAAGTACCCGCACTTTTTTAGAACAGCCCGCCTTATCGGTCAAGGTGGGCATCAACTCCTTACTCGTTGAAGGCGACTTTTTTAATTTATCTATTGGGCAAGCCTTGGGTTTCATTTTCTTTTTCTCTACGAGGATCAGTTCGCCATTGCCTAAAGATACAATATCGAAAGATCTTTTGTTCAGATACATACTGCCAAAATGTTTACCATCTTTTTTATGCAGAAAAATACTTCCACGCCCGTTTTTGCCCGCCACGAGATCGCCATGGTAATAATAGTCACCATTTTCTTCTGCCTCTATTTCTTTGGGTATACTTAAAATGGACCTCATTTCATTGCCTTTACGTGATCTAGGTATTTCAAATTTAAAATAGCCATTGTTCTTTTTGTTTGAAAGCTTGGCAATGTCCATAATAGTGATTTTGCGGCATTCTTTTGTAAATCGATGTTTTCGAATGTTGTTATACAGGTTATTGCCCCTGGCACTAAGGGTTTTGCTCGTTTTGCCAGTTTCTGTCGAACTGATTTTCAAAAGTGTTGGAATATCTTTTTTTGATTGACAGATTCCGAACTGAAAACAAAATATTAAGGCGAGGGAAATTAGTTTTTTCATGATTTCTTGGTTCTAGTGGTTATTAAACAGTGTAAGTATATTCGCTAAAGTAAAAAAAAAAAAAACGAATCCAGCAATGAAAAACCTTATAAATTGTGAGGTTTTTGTATATAGAAATAACAAGGTATTGGGTTAGGTTGATAACTATTGACAACTACCCTTTTTCAAACTACACCTTTTTATGTATTTTTAGCGGTACATTTTTAAGCAGTTCTCGACTGCGCTCGAACAGACACAATATACCATATGTACCTAATCTTCGACACCGAAACCACAGGCCTGCCCAAACGTTGGAACGCTCCCATCACCGATACAGATAACTGGCCACGCTGTATTCAGATTGCCTGGCAGTTACACGACGACATGGGCAAGTTGGTCGAACATGAAGATTATCTGGTGAGGCCTGATGGGTTCAACATACCCTATGATGCCGAGCAGATCCATGGTATTTCAACCGCTTTGGCAGCGCAGGATGGTATTCCATTAGCAGAGGTATTGGAAAAGTTCAATGCCGCCATGACCCAAACAAAATTCATCGTTGGGCAAAATGTGGGTTTTGACCTGAACATCATGGGGGCCGAGTTCCATCGCTTGGGCATTGAAAACCCCTTGCAAGAGCTTCCTGTTTTGGACACCTGTACCGAAGCGACCGCACAACTGTGTCAATTGCCCGGGGGGCGCGGCGGTAAGCTCAAATTGCCCACCTTGACCGAACTGCACCAACACCTATTTGGCCAGCCCTTCGGCGAGGCGCATAATGCCACCGCAGATGTTGAGGCCACGACACGGTGTTTTTTAGAACTTATCCGAAGAAAACACTTTCCGCAGGAGAAGTTGGATGTACAACCGGATTATTTTCAAGCCTTTTCAGAAGCCAATCTGCAAGAGATCCAGCTTATCGGTCTCAAGCACATCAATCTTAAAAAGGCATCTAAAAAAATAGCGGATTCCCTTTGGGAGAAGGATACGGGTGGGGTTTCCGAAGAAGAAATCAAAATCAATATCGAAAATTTGGCCGATGCGGAATTCGTGCACCTGCACAACCACACCCAGTTTTCGGTACTGCAGTCCACCATAAACATAAAAGATCTGGTGCGGTCGGCCGCTGAAAACAAGATGTCGGCGGTAGCGATCACAGATCATGCGAATATGATGGGGGCCTTCCATTTTGTACGGGAGGTAAAATCACATAACAGCTCGGTAAAAGAAAGAAATGCCGGGGCGATCGAAAAAGGAGAATTGCCTACCGAAACCGAGATCAAACCCATTATCGGCTGCGAGTTTTTTATCTGTGAAGACCATAGCAATAAAAATGTAAAGGACCATGGCTATCAGATCGTACTCTTGGCAAAGAACAAGAACGGCTACCACAATCTCGCTAAAATGTCGTCGATAGCCTATACCGAGGGTTTTTATTATGTGCCCAGGATCGACCGAAAAATCATTGAGCAGTACAAAGAGGATATTATCGTCTTAACAGGAAACCTCTACGGCGAAGTGCCCGGCAAGGTCTTGAACGTGGGTGAAAAACAGGCAGAGGAAGCCCTAGTTTGGTGGAAAGAACAGTTTGGTGATGACCTGTACATTGAAATCATGCGCCATGGCCAAGAAGATGAAGATCGTGTGAATATAGTGTTGATCGAGTTTGCAAAAAAGCACAAAGTCAAGATGGTGGCCACCAATAACACCTACTATTGTGCAAAAGAAGATGCCGAGGCGCATGACATTCTCTTGTGTGTAAAAGATGGTGAAAAACAGGCAACCCCCATAGGCAGAGGGCGGGGCTATCGCTATGGTTTACCGAACCAAGAGTATTATTTCAAGTCGCAAGAGGCCATGAAAGAACTCTTTAAAGACCTACCCGAGTCCGTTTTGAACATTCAAGAGGTCGTTGATAAAATAGAACCCTATGAATTGGCAAGAGATGTGCTCTTGCCCAAGTTCGATATACCGAGCATGTATAAGGTAGCTGATGATGAGGCTGATGGGGGCAAGCAGGGTGAAAACGCCTATCTACGTCACATCACCTATGAAGGTGCAAAAAAACGCTACGCTGAAATAACACCCGAAATTGAGGAGCGTATTGATTTTGAGTTGAAAACAATTGAGAATTCGGGCTATCCCGGGTATTTTTTGATTGTGGAAGATTTTATTAGGGAGGCTAGAAATATGGATGTTTCCGTTGGGCCTGGCCGTGGTTCGGCGGCAGGATCCGTGGTTGCCTATTGTTTATGGATCACCAATATAGATCCGTTGAAGTACAATCTGCTCTTTGAGCGGTTTCTGAACCCTGATCGGGTATCGATGCCCGATATAGATATCGATTTTGATGATGAAGGCAGGGGCCGCGTGATGGACTATGTTATCAATAAATACGGATCCAACCAAGTGGCGCAGATCATCACTTATGGTACTATGGCGGCTAAATCAGCGATCAGGGATACGGCCAGGGTGTTGGATCTGCCCTTGAACGATGCTGACCGTATCGCCAAGCTGATACCCACCATGTCAAAACTGGGAAAGATCTTTGGGGTCGATGCCGCCGATCTTAAAAAGAAGTTTCGACCTGATGATCTTGAAAAAATAAACCATTTACTGAACATTTCAGAAGGTGAGGATCTAGAGGCCCGAACCGTGAACATGGCCCGGATTTTGGAAGGGTCATTGCGAAATACAGGAATCCACGCCTGTGGGGTCATTATCACACCTAGCGATATCACCAATTTTGTGCCCGTGGCCACGGCAAAAGATTCGGACCTCTACGTGACACAGTTCGATAATTCGGTGGTGGAAGATGCCGGACTTTTGAAGATGGATTTCTTGGGATTGAAAACCCTGACCTTGATAAAGGACACGGTCAAGATCGTAAAGGCCAAACATAATGTAGATTTGGTGCCCGATGATTTTCCGCTGGATGATAAGAAGACCTACGAACTGTTTCAACGTGGTGATACGGTAGGTATTTTTCAATATGAATCGCCCGGAATGCAAAAACATTTGAAAGATCTCCGGCCTACTGTCTTCGATGACCTAATCGCCATGAACGCCTTGTACCGACCGGGTCCCATGGAGTATATACCCAGTTTTATAGAACGGAAAAACGGAATGGCGGAAATCACCTATGACCTGCCCGATATGGAGGAAAACCTCAAAGAGACCTACGGTATTACGGTCTACCAAGAACAGGTGATGCTGCTGTCGCAAAAACTCGCTGGCTTTTCAAAGGGTCAGGCCGATGTGCTGCGGAAGGCCATGGGAAAAAAGATTTTCGCTTTGCTAGAGAAGCTAAAACCACAGTTTTTGGATGGGGGTGAAAAGAAAGGACATCCGAGGGAAATTCTAGAAAAAATATGGAAAGATTGGGAAGCTTTCGCCTCCTACGCCTTCAACAAAAGCCACTCGACCTGCTACGCCTATATCGCATATCAAACGGCTTATCTGAAAGCACATTACCCTGCCGAATATATGGCCGCGGTATTGAGCAACAACATGAACGATATCAAACAGGTCACCTTTTTCATGGAGGAATGCAAGCGTATGGGGCTAGAGGTCCTGGGACCCGATGCCAACGAATCGTACTACAAATTCGCCGTAAACAAAGACAATGCCATTCGTTTTGGAATGGGAGCCGTAAAAGGAGTTGGTAGGTCTGCGGTAGAAACCATTGTGGAGCACCGCAAAAAAGACGGGGCATTTAAATCGGTCTTTGATCTGGCAAAACGGATCGACCTAAGAGCCGCAAATAAAAAGGCATTCGAGAATTTAGCGGTCGCAGGGGGCTTTGATTCGTTTGGCACAACGCACCGTGCCCAGTATTTTCATACCGAGGGCGACGGCATTACCTTTTTGGAGAAGATCATTAAATCGGCCTCAAAATTCCAAGAGAACAAGAACTCCTCCCAGATGGATATGTTCGGGGGCATAAGCGAGGCACAAATTCCCGAACCGATAATACCCCCCTGTGAAGAATGGGGCACTATGGAAAAGCTCAGAAGGGAAAAAGAAGTGGTGGGCATCTACATATCGGGCCACCCCTTGGATGATTTCAAGACCGAGGTCAGGGCATTTTGCAATGCGAGTGTTTCCTGCGCCAGCGAACTTGAAAACCACCTAAACAGGGAGCTTTCCTTTGCCGGGGTGATAACCGATGTGCAACATCGAGTCTCAAAAAACGGAAAGGGCTGGGCAATGTTCACCCTGGAAGATTATACCGACTCGTTCGAGTTTCGGATCTTTGGGGAGGAATACCTGAAATTCAGGCATTTTTTGATGATCAATTCGTTTGCCTATATAAAAATGTTCGTTCGTGAAGGATGGGTAAATAGGGAAACGGGTAAAAAAGGTGACCCTAGAATGCAGTACAACAGCTTTATGTTACTACAGGAAGTTATGGAAACCTACGCCAAAAAATTGACCATTAAATTGAACATTGATGAAATAAAAGAGGAAAGCATTCGAGAATTGAAAGATACACTTGTCTCGCACAAAGGCAATCATTCCTTGAATTTTATCATTTATGAAATGGAAGAGGAGATAAAGGTCAGCCTAATGAGCAGAAAACAAAAGGTCCGGATATCGAGCGAGCTATTGCAGCAGCTTGAAGAAAATGAAGTACATTATAAATTGAATTAAGTTTCTTCCCCGAAATAAAAATTGATTAAAATGAAGATAAATTTTATCAATACCACAATAGCCAAAACGAATAAAGCGTTAGTAAGTAAACAGAAGAATATTTGACTAACTTTGTGTAATATTTAAATTAAATTAAAATGGCATTAGAAATAACAGATGCTACTTTTGACGAGGTAGTATTAAAAAGTGACAAACCAGTAGTAGTAGATTTTTGGGCAGCTTGGTGCGGACCGTGTAGAATGGTAGGCCCGATCATTGATGAGGTGAGCACCGATTACGAGGGCAAAGCAGTCGTTGGCAAAGTAGATGTTGACGCCAACCAAGAATTTGCCTCTAAGTATGGTGTACGAAACATACCTACCGTTTTGGTGTTCAAAGATGGTGAGGTCGTAAACAGGCAGGTTGGGGTTTCTCCAAAGAAGGCCTATACCGATGCAATCGACG
This sequence comes from Bacteroidota bacterium, assembly GCA_024278565.1. Lineage (GTDB taxonomy): Bacteria > Bacteroidota > Bacteroidia > Flavobacteriales > Flavobacteriaceae > Maribacter_C. The sequence goes on along the minus strand of JAJRSY010000185.1, from coordinate 5,791 downwards.
CACTACTTTAATAGGTGATGATCACAGCGCCCGGTAAAAGACCCTAGACCGCTGCGCTATTAGAGACTAGACAAAAGACTTGACTGATTTATGATGTTTGGTTAATATATTTTGGCTATGTTCTAAAAAACGACTGACATGGTATGTTGATGATAATCAATATCTTTCAGTAAGTTGGGTGGGCCTAAACCCCTAAATTATACCACTCCTAAACTCGTTTTTCCCACTTTGGCGGGGCAGGCTGTGTTGAAAAGTTTAGACGTTTACGGGCTAGGTTCCTAAACTAAACCTAAACCCATTTCTAAACTCCTAAACTATTTTTCAGTAAGTTGGGCGGACTCGCCTGCCGGATCTTGCCTACCAGCTAGACAGGCCGGTTTTAACCGAGTTCTTTATCTTAGTGTCATGAACCTTCAGTCAGAATTACATAAATCTTCCTTGTTCCAAAACCTTGAGTTATTGGCCAATCAGGTGGTTGAGGGTTTTATCAGTGGTATACATAAGAGTCCGTTTCATGGTTTCTCTGCCGAGTTTGCCGAACATAAAATCTACAACAACGGCGAGAGCACCAAACACATTGATTGGAAACTGTTCGCCAAGACCGATAAGCTCTACACCAAAAGGTATGAGGAAGAGACCAATCTGAAGTGCCATATGATATTAGACAATTCTGCCTCAATGTATTACCCCGAGGTGAAGAATTTGGGGCTGGGCGACCTCAATAAAATAGGGTTTGGTGTTTTGGCAATCGCTGCATTGATAAATATTCTAAAACGCCAACGTGATGCCGTTGGCCTAAGCGTGTACTCAGACAACTACAATTTCTATGCCCCTGAAAAAGGAAGTGAACGCCACCATCACATGCTTTTGTCAAAATTGAGCGCTATAAGTTTAGACACTAAACCGGCAAAACAAACCGAGACTTATAGGTATTTGCACCTGATCGCTGAAAAAATCAAACGTCGTAGCCTCATTTTTCTGTTCACCGATATGTTTCAGACCACAACAGATGATACAAAGCTGTTCGATGCCCTTCGCCATTTGAAATACAATAAACACGATGTGGTATTGTTTCATTTGTTGGATCCAGATAAGGAGCGGTACTTTAATTTCGAAAACACCCCAAAGCGATTTTTAGATGTAGAGACCGGTGAACATATCGACCTGTATTCAGATACCATAAAGGAAGCGTATGAAAAAGGCGTTGGCAGCTATTTTGATGCCTTGAAACTAAAGTGTGCCCAATACAGGATCAAGTATGTTGATGTTGATGTAAGGGCTGATTTCTCAAAGGTACTCAACACCTATATGGTAGAACGCCAAAAATTTCTATGAGCACGAATTATTTTTAAAGAAAATAGTTTGCGCAATTCAATAAGCAATGTATATTTGCAGACGCTAAACGCCACGGTTCGGTAGTTCAGTTGGTTAGAATACCTGCCTGTCACGCAGGGGGTCGCGGGTTCGAGTCCCGTCCGGACCGCAAAAGCCTTCAACGAAAGTTGGGGGCTTTTTTGAGTTTCGAAAGTTTCATCATAAGAATTTGTAGGGACGAGAGGCCTGTCCTGAGCGGAGTCGAAGGGAGTCCCGTCCGGACCGCAAAAGCCTTCAACGAAAGTTGGGGGCTTTTTTTGTAGCTCCACTTTTGCCCCAAGCCCCAAGGCTTCCTTCGACTCTTAAAAAGGTTTAAACCAGTTCTAAAAGTAAAATTCCGTGGTACTAGTAATCTCCTTCAATATAAAATAACTTTCCAGCACTCCTATATTTTCAATTTTTGATAACTTGGTGCGTACAAACTCATGATATGCAGGTAGGCTACGGATGTTTATTTTAAGAAAAAAATCTACCTTACCGGCCATATGGTAACATTCTTGGACTTCTTTAAGTCCTTTAATTTGTTCTTCAAATTTTTCAATAAATCCTTCATTATGGTACCGTTGCGATACCAAGCAAATTGCCGTAACGGGAATGTCTAATCGGCTTTTGTCCAAAAGAGCAACATATTTTTTAATAATACCTTTCTTTTCCAACTTTCGAATTCGGTCATAAACAGGAGAGGCCGTTAGGTTTAGCTTCTGTGCAATCTCTTTAGTTGTTTTTTTAGCATCCTTTTGTAGAATTTGTAATATTCTAATGTCGGTTTCATCCATTATTATAAGACAGTTTTTTTTCGTTTTCTAACACCAAAAATTAATTCATTTCAGTGAAATACACTTTAAAATATTCATTTTAAAGATAAAATTATCTAAAAAAGCGCATAATCAAGCATTCAATATGATATAATTGGGTAAATACATAATTTTGTCATTCTCTAAATAAGAGGCATGAAAGAAGATAAAGTGCTGGTTACAGGTGCTGGCGGCCAATTGGGCACAGTTCTGGTTAAGGCTTTACGCAAGTTAAAAGGTACAAAAAATGTAATTGCCACAGACTTATTTGTGAAACCAGAGCAGCAAGATCTGATGTTGCCATTAGATGCCACTGATATTGAAGCGGTGGCACAATTGGTGGTAGAGCGTGAGGTTACCCAAATTTACCATCTTGCTGCTATTTTATCCGCACAAGGAGAGAAGCAGCCATTAAAGACTTGGAATATAAATTTAAAATCGTTTTTCACTATTTTAGAAGTTGCTCGTAGGCATAGACTAGATAAGGTGTTTTTTCCTAGCTCAATTGCTGTTTTTGGCACAAAAGCACCAAAGAAGCATACACAACAAGATATATTTTTGAACCCAACTACAGTATATGGCATGAGTAAAGCTGCTGGAGAGCACTGGGCGAATTATTATTTTATTAAATATGGTTTGGATGTTCGTTCCTTGCGATATCCTGGAATAATCGGACATCAATCCTTGCCCGGTGGTGGCACCACTGATTATGCGGTAGATATTTATCACAGGGCGGTCAACAATGAACCGTTCATTTGCTATTTGAAAGCAGATACGGCTCTACCTATGATTTTTATGGAAGATGCAGTTAGAGCAACTTTGGAATTAATGGAGGTGCCTGAATATCAGATAAGGACAAGAACATCGTATAATTTAAGTGCTTTAAGTATTACACCGGCAGAAGTAGTGAAATCTATTAAAAAGTGGTATCCAAGTTTTGAGGTAACCTACAAAGAAGATTTCAGAGAGGCTATTGCACGTAGCTGGCCCTCGTCTATCTTAGATACTCAGGCAAGGGAAGATTGGGGTTGGAAACCACGTTATTTGTTAGATGATATCACTATTGAGATGATTAACGAGTTAAAGAAGAAATACAATTTACACGCATAATTTTAAAATCTAGATATGTACGGAAACGTGAAAAGCGAACTTGAAACGGAGTTGCAAGAAATAGTAAACTCAGGCTTATTTAAAAAAGAACGTATCATTACGACGAAACAAGGAGCTGAAATTCGAACAACCCAAGGGAAAACAGTACTTAATTTTTGTGCAAACAACTATCTTGGTCTGTCCTCACACCCTGATGTTATAGAAGCAGGTATTGAAGCTATGAATTCCCATGGTTTCGGCCTTTCTTCTGTTCGTTTTATTTGTGGAACACAAGATATACACAAGGAGTTGGAACAAAAGACCGCTGAGTTTTTAGGGATGGAGGATTGCATTCTTTATGCAGCAGCTTTTGATGCTAATGGAGGTGTTTTTGAGCCTTTGTTAACGGCTAATGATGCTGTGATTTCAGATGAACTGAATCATGCCAGTATTATTGACGGAATTCGTTTGTGCAAAGCTGCTCGGTACCGTTATGACAATAATGATATGGAGTCCTTAGAAGAACAATTAAAGGCCGCTTCAGGTGCAAGGAGGAAACTAATAGTTACAGATGGTGTTTTCTCGATGGATGGAGTAATCGCTAAACTAGATGAAATCTGTGACCTAGCGGACAAGTATAATGCCATGGTGATGGTAGATGATTGTCATGCCACCGGTTTTATAGGGGAAACTGGTCGAGGAACTCATGAGTATAAAAATGTAATGGGAAGAATTGATATCATTACAGGCACTTATGGTAAAGCATTAGGAGGGGCTTCCGGTGGGTTTACAGCAGCAAGGAAGGAAATCGTTGGTGTATTGAGACAGAAGTCTAGACCGTATTTATTCTCTAATACATTGGCACCTGCCATAGTTGGGGCATCTATTAAAATTTTAGATAAGTTAAAGAATGACAACTCCTTGATCTATGATTCTCAAAAGAACACAAATCGCTTTAGAAAAGCAATGGTCAAAGCAGGTTTTATGATTACGCCAGGAGTACACCCAATAGTACCAATTATGCTTATGGATGCTAAATTAGCCCAGGAATTTGCAACACGATTGTTAGATGAGGGTATTTATGTAATTGCCTTTTTCTTTCCAGTAGTACCTAAAGGGAAAGCTAGAATACGTGTTCAGATTTCCGCTTTACATAAAACAGAGCATATAGATAAGGCTACAGCCGCTTTTATAAAAGTGGGTAAGGCGCTTAAAGTTATTTAGTAATAGGCTTCCTGCTGGTTACGCTCCTGCGGCAAATTGTGCCCAAGTAGAGCATGTACCATATCGGGCAAAAACACGCCAAGCCATGGCATATATCCGGTATAATTTTCAGAAAGAGGAAAATCATCAGAAAGAAAATTAATTCCCATTAAAAATACGATGGTCTTAGGGTCTGTTACAAAATAATTTTTACATTTTGCCTTGTTCTTTTGCACACTAACAGCGTTAAAAATACTCACTTTAGCTAAGGCTATACCTGCGTTTTTTGCCTCGTTATTGCACAAAATAACCCTGCCTGCCGGCAGGCAGGTTCGCCAATTCTGTAAACTTTATTTCGTAACAGACCCTTAGCTGACGGGTTCGTGACCATAGCAGAAGCCTTACAAAAACATGGATACGCCACTGCAATTATGGAGAAATGACATTTAGGAGAAGACCCCGAAATACAAGGGTTTGATGTAAATGTGGCAGGAAATCAAGCTGGACATCCAAAATCATATTTTAGCCCATACAAAAATAAAAATCTGAAAGATGGCAATAAAGGAGAGCATTTAACCGATAGAATTACTTCTGAAGCTATAAAATTTATTTCAGAGAATAAAGAAAATCCATTTTTTTGTACGCACCTTAGTAAACTTCCCGTATAAACTTTTTTTTTACAAAAAAACCTCTCGATTTCTCGAAAGGCTTTCTCTGTTTTAAGCTCCCCCTCTTGGACTCGAACCAAGGACCCTCTGATTAACAGTCAGATGCTCTAACCAACTGAGCTAAGGAGGAAGATAAATGTTTTTAAGGTCTTTTTCTCACCGTTTCCCCAGTATCATGTTGCCGAATGGGTAGAGGCCCAGTTTTGAGCCCTGCCTGCCGGCAGGCAGGTAAGGAGGAAAATAACCCGCTAAAATCAATGATTTAGCGGCTGCAAATATAATTGTTTTTTAATTTAACCCAAACAAAAAAAAGGTGATTTCTATTTAAAAATCGCTTTATAGATATCGTTGCCATTGGCGAACAGCACCAATGCGATCAATAAGAAGAAGCCTACCATTTGGGCATACTCTAAAAACTTATCGCTCGGCTTTCTGCCAGATACCATTTCATACAACAAAAACATGACGTGCCCCCCATCTAACGCAGGTATTGGCAGTAGGTTCAGTACAGCCAACATAATCGACAAGAATGCCGTAATACTCCAAAAAGCCTCCCAACTCCACGAACTGGGAAAAATATCAAAAATGGCCTTGAACCCACCTACACCTTTATAGGCCCCAGTACTTGGTGAGAATATTTTTTTTAATTGCTGTCCGTAGCCG
>JAJRSY010000184.1 GCA_024278565.1 Bacteroidota bacterium | reverse complement strand
TCATGGCCGCCAAATTGCTTATAGTCGAGGCAGCATCTCCCAGATTATTGCGTAGCATTTCTATACCGTTCCATCGTTTTTGAACCAGTTCCGACCACCTCATCTTCAGAATGGTGTTTTTAATCGGCCAATATTTCTGAGATATTTCCAAAACAGGCAAATCCTGCGTTTTTGGTGCTGGCTCCTTGGGGAGGCACTCCCTTTTCCAACACCAAAACCTTCGATTTCGGATGGTTTTTTCTCAATTGCAAGGCACAGGACAAGCCTACGATACCACTGCCAATGATGGTATAATCAATGTTCGATAGCCATGTTTTATGTTCCCAATAACTAAGGTTCATTGGACTAAAAGATGAACAAAAGTCAGGGTAACGATATGGTGGTTGAGGGTATTTTCCACTTTTTCTGTTAAAACAATGATTTGCCCAAAACAAACCAGACGGTTTGTTCATTAGTATTAAACCTCAACGACCAACAATAAACCATTAAGATTACAGGTGGTATTTTATCGATAAAGTACCCGTAACACTACTGCCAATCGACAAAATATTTGGTCATCAGACCGAGTGGTCTGTTTTTCTATAACAAGAGCAATCGAGATAACAGCATGGAACAATAGAAAACCCCAATAAAAACGAGGTTTTGCACTATTCTTCTTCCTTTGGGTCCATCTCAAAATCTTCCATGAACTTGGTGGTGTAGTTACCGGCCAAATAATCAGGGTGGTCCATCAATTGCCTATGAAAAGGTATGGTGGTACTTATGCCCTCAATAACAAACTCATCCAATGCCCGTCTCATTTTGTTGATGGCCTCCTCTCTTGTTTGTGCCGTGGTTATCAATTTCGCGATCATCGAATCGTAGTTGGGTGGAATGCTGTACCCACTGTACACATGGGTATCCATTCGTACGCCATGGCCACCCGGTATATGTAAGGTAGTGATTTTTCCCGGCGAAGGTCTAAAGTTATTGTAGGGGTCTTCGGCATTGATACGACATTCTATGGAGTGGAGCTGGGGCAGATGGTTTTTTCCCGAAATGGGCACGCCCCCTGCCACTAGAATCTGCTCTCGAATCAAATCATAGTTTACCACCTGTTCTGTGATTGGATGCTCGACCTGAATACGGGTGTTCATCTCCATAAAATAGAAATTTCGGTGTTTATCAACCAAAAACTCCACCGTGCCAGCCCCTTCATATTTTATGAACTCGGCTGCTTTGATGGCCGCTGTGCCCATTTCATTCCTTAATTTATCGGTCATGTACGGAGATGGGGTTTCTTCGGTAAGTTTTTGGTGCCTTCGTTGGATCGAACAGTCCCTTTCAGACAAATGGCATGCCTTGCCATATTGGTCACCCACGATTTGAATTTCAATATGTCTGGGTTCTTCGATAAGTTTCTCCATATACATGGCACCATTACCGAATGCAGCGGTCGCTTCTTGTACGGCACTTTCAAAAAGATCTTCCATCTCTTCCTCTTTCCAAACGGCACGCATTCCTTTGCCACCACCCCCGGCCGTGGCCTTTACCATTACCGGGTATCCCATTTTTTCGGCTATCTTTTTTGCTTCTTTTACATCTTTGAGCAGTCCGTTAGAACCGGGCACACAGGGCACTCCCGCTTTTTTCATGGTTTCTTTGGCCGTGGCCTTATCGCCCATTTTATCAATATGCTCACATGAAGCACCTATAAACTTTATGTCATGTTCTGCACAGATTTTCGAAAACTTGGAGTTCTCGGATAAAAACCCATAACCCGGGTGAATGGCATCAGCATTGGTAATTTCGGCAGCAGCAATGATATTTGGTATCTTCAGATATGATTCGCTACTGGCTGCGGGACCTATACATACCGCCTCATCCGCAAAACGAACGTGTAGGCTCTCTTCATCGGCCGTTGAATATACCGCTACGGTCTTTATGCCCATTTCTTTACAGGTTCTGATGACCCTAAGAGCTATTTCCCCCCTGTTTGCAATCAATATTTTTTTGAACATAAGCGTTTAAATTTCAAAAAAAGAATGTTAATAATCGGTGTTCCGTATTCTACCTTAAAAAACAGGCTTAAATTGAATTTATGATGGATCTACCAAGAACAAGGGTTGATCAAATTCTACAGGAGAAGAATCATCGACAAGGATCTTTACTATTTTGCCCGAAACCTCAGATTCAATATCGTTAAAGAGTTTCATTGCCTCAATAACACAAAGCACATCACCTTGTGCAATATTTGACCCCACCTCAACAAAAAAGGGTTTGTCTGGTGCTGATTTTCTATAAAAAGTACCAATAATCGGAGATTTGACGGTTATATAATCGGGGTTTTCTTCTCCGGATTCTTTTTCGGCAGCTTCCAAAACAGGGCTTGAAGCTTCCACTTGAGTTGGAACAACTGGCATTTGCGCCATTGGAAGCTGTTGCACATAGGTGGTTTCCGATCCGTTGCCAATGCCACCTGTTCGAATCGTTATTTTAATATCATCGGTTTCAAGCTTGACTTCACTGACACCTGATTTCGCCACAAATTTGATGAGACTTTGAATTTCTTTAATATCCATAGAATTCGGTTTTGTTTAGTTTTATCGATTGTAGGCCCATTTTAAATAAATGGATCCCCAGGTAAACCCCCCTCCAAAGGCGGCAAATACCAAGTTATCACCTTTTTTTAATTGACTTTCATAATCGGCCAGTAAAAGGGGCAATGTTGCCGACGTTGTATTGCCGTATTTTCGTATGTTCATCATCACCTTGTTATGGTCTAGCCCCATTCTATTGGCCGTTGCATCAATAATTCTTTTATTGGCCTGATGGGGAACCAACCAAGTAACATCTTCATGGCTCAAACTGTTCTTTTCCATTATTGTTGCGGCTGCGTCGGCCATATTCGATACTGCAAATTTAAACACTGATCTGCCTTCTTGGTAGATAAAGTGCTTCCTGTTTTTTACGGTTTCTTCTGTTGCCGGCATCATAGACCCCCCCGCGTCCATACTAAGAAAATCTCTGCCTTGCCCATCTGAGCGTAGGTATTCGTCTTGTAAGCCTAAGCCTTCTGTGTTCGGCTCAAAAAGAGCAGCACCGGCTCCATCACCAAAAATTATGCAGGTGGTTCTATCGGTATAATCAACTATCGACGACATCTTATCTGCACCGACCAACAGTACTTTTTTAAACCTACCTGATTGAACAAAGCTTGCGGCGGTCGACATTCCGAACAAAAAACTGGAACAGGCGGCCAATAAATCATACCCAAAGGCATTTGTCGCTCCTATTTTTGAGGCTACAAAGGCTGCCGTAGAAGCTACTAAAGTATCTGGGGTCGCTGTCGCAACAATGACCACATCAATCTCTTCGACATTGACACCCCCTTTTTTAATAAGGTCTTGCGCTGCCTTAATGGCCAAATACGAAGTGCCTTTGCCTTCTTCCTCTTTAAGTATTCTTCGTTCTTTGATGCCAGTACGGGTAGTAATCCACTCATCATTGGTGTCTACCATCGTCTCCAACATCTTGTTGGTCATTACAAATTTTGGAACATAAGACCCCACAGCTGTAATAGCTGCCGTTAGTTTGCTCATAAATAGACGGTTTTCGCAAAAAAAACTCCAATAATGATTAAAAATAGGTGAAAATTAATGATTTTTCGTGACTTTATGTATAAAAAGTCACTTTTTTAGAAAATTTGGTTGCCAAATAAAGTTTGTTTGTTGAAGTGGTTTTCGAAACAAAAACGCACTAAAAACTCCTACTGTTTAGATAGGAGTTTTTGAGTTGACCTTTTTATTCTAAGCCAATATTATGCTTCTACTTCTTCGGTCTTGTCAATCAATATTTGACCTTTGTAATATAGTTTGCCCTCGTGCCAATGTGCCCTATGGAACAGGTGCATTTCACCCGTTGTAGGGTCTTTGGCGAGCGTTGGCGCTACAGCTTTATAATGTGTTCTTCTCTTGTCTCTTCTGGTTCTGGAAATTTTCCGTTTAGGATGTGCCATTTTACAACTTATTTATCCGTTATTAACTTTTTTAAAGCATCCCATCTGGGATCAGTATCTTCTGTTTTAATCTTTGTTTCTTTTGGCTGAAGTTCTTCCAATCTTTTTAATGCCCCTGAATCTAGAGAGCCATCAACAACCCCAGGGTGAATTCTTTTTTGTGGCACCGCTAAAACGATTGTTTCGTATACATACTGCGAAATGTTCACTTGGTGTTCCCGATGCGGAATAATCAATATTTCATCGCTATCATCATTGAACACCTCACCGAACTTGACCACCAGCTCTAATTCTGCTGAAATATCTTGATTATAAGGTTCGTTTGTGATATCACAAGCCACGTTTACAATACCATTTGCGACCAGTTCGAGCTCTAACATAGTGCTGGTTTTGTTCAACAAAACTTTAAGCTCTATTTTAGTGCTATTGAAATCGGTATACCCAAAAGATTCAAAGAACTCGTTTTCAATTACGTATTTAAACTCGTGTTTTCCCTGCTTCAGCCCTGAGAAAGGAATACAAAACTCCTTTTTTTCCATCACAATACACTTGTTAATAACGCAATGCCCAAACCAAGGGCGCACCTGCTGTTAAGCAAGGTGGGTGCAAAGATACTTTTTTTTTGATAAACGACAACAGTCAAAAACAGAAATATGAACTCATCTTAAGTGGTGGTTGATCTATGTCTGTTTTGTGATTAAGTTGGTGGGGGGTTAACGTCGTATTCTTTGTTTCTGTAAAACGTCATTGGTCAGTTCAGTATGCTCTTGTCTGTTCTTGAATATGCTCAACGCTGTAAACACCGCTTCTTTAAATGAGCTATAATCTGCTTTTCCTTTTCCAGCAATTTCGTAAGCCGTGCCGTGGTCTGGTGAGGTGCGCACTTTGCTCAAACCAGCAGTAAAATTGACGCCTTTTCCGAAAGAAAGCGTTTTGAAGGGAATAAGGCCCTGGTCGTGGTAGGCGGCCAAAACAGCGTCGAAATTCTTGTAGGAATCAGACCCGAAGAACCCATCAGCGGCATAGGGACCGAAGACCAAATGTCCGGCATCTGACATTTCTTTGATTACGGGCTTTAGAACCTCATCATCTTCTTTACCTATGGTGCCGTTGTCACCACTATGGGGGTTAATGCCCAGAAGGGCAACTTTGGGGCGGCGAATGCCAAAATCAATTTGCAGTGACTTTTCAATGGTTCTTACCTTTGTGCGGATCAAAATAGCATTGATCGCAGCAGGTGCATCTTTGACCGCCAAATGATCGGTAAGCAAACCGATTTTTAAATCATCGGTCACCATGAACATCAGACTTTCACCTTCAAGCTCTTGGGCCAAATAATCGGTATGGCCTGGAAATTTAAAGTCTTCTGCTTGAATATTGCTCTTGTTTATAGGGGCGGTTACCAAGGTATCAATGTCACCGTTTTTAAGTGCTTCAACTGCTGCTTTCAATGATTTTATGGCGTAGGCTCCTGCCTCTTCGGTCGCTTCACCAAATTGCAGGTTTGGTATTTCATTCCAAACATTGACCACATTGACTTTTCCATCGATTGCTTTTGAGGCTTCTTGAATACCATTGTAGTTGATTTCAATGTTCAAAGCGTTCTTTTGCGCTGAAATGGTCTTGTTCGAGGCAAAAAATATAGGGGTACAGAAATCAAGCATTCTAGAATCTTCAAAGGTCTTTAAGGCCACTTCGCAGCCTATTCCGTTCAGATCACCTATTGATATGCCCAACTTTATTTTTCCGTTTTCGTTCATTATATCTTTACCTTTGCCTGTTTAGCAAAACTACTTAATTTTAATAGAAGATGTTTACAGGAATAATCGAAACTTTGGGCGTGGTAAAGCAACTGGTCGTTGATGGGGGGAATCTTCATATCACCATACGATCATCGCTTGCCCAAGAATTGAAAATCGACCAAAGTGTGGCACATAACGGCGTTTGTTTGACCGTTATTTCTTTGGATGGAAACTCGTATACCATAACCGCTATCGAAGAAACCCTGCAAAAGACAAACCTTGAAAACCTAAAGGTGGGTGATAAAGTGAATTTAGAGCGCGCAATGCTTATGGGGTCTCGATTAGATGGCCATATCGTACAGGGCCATATCGATCAAACGGGAAGCTGTACTAGCATTGAACAAAAAGAGGGCAGTTGGGTCTTTAGCTTTGAATATGATACGAATCAGAACAACGTAACCATTGAAAAGGGATCCATTACTATTGACGGGGTCAGTTTGACCGTAGTGGATTCTGGTAAAAACACCTTTAGCGTCGCCATCATACCCTATACTTATGAAAATACCCGATTTAAAATGTATGAAAAAGGGACAGTGGTCAATCTTGAATTTGATGTTATTGGAAAGTATGTGGCAAGACTTATGCCTGTTTCATAAAGCTAAGAGCCTGTTTTGAAATGTATGATTGAAATTTTTATAAATCATTTTTGCGAGCCTTTTAGGCAAAATTTTCTAGCATAGCCTAAGCTACGGTCTAAAATTTTAATGAAAAAGGGGTATATCCGCCTGTCGGACGGGCAGGAAAAAATAATTGGTGAATTCCTAAACAGGCTCTAAACCTTAATAAAAATCTTTTTCTTGTAAAACACATAGGCCAAGAGCACATAAAAACCAACCACGGTCAATGCGTACAATAAAGAAGAGAGCTGCATTGACATAAAACCGTGCACATAGATCGTATTGAACAACCAACTGTGTACCGAGGTGTCTTCACTCACCATAATCGACCCTAAGATCTTACTTATAAAACTGGATAGGAAATAGAGCGTAATGGCATTTGCACCTGCATATCTAAAAATGCTTCCAAATTTGATATCCTTGACATCGGTCAGGTAATAGATAAGGGCGAGAACAAGGTTTGCCCAGCCGGCGGTAACCAGCACAAAACTGCTTGACCACAACGCTTTGTTAATGGGAAAAACCATATCGAACAAATACCCCACAATAAGCAATGTACCTCCAACACCCACCAAGATAGTAGCCTTTTTGAGCTGTTTTGAGGTTAATATCAGTCCGGTAAATATGCCCATTAACGCACTGGCAATCGATGGCAGGGTACTTAACAACCCCTCGGGGTCGTAGTCTTCTTTATAGTTATGTGTTCCGAAAACCTGAACATCCAAATAATTGGCGAGATTGTTTGGGGCGCGGTCAAAGGTAGATTCCATTCCGTTTACGGGAACGAAGCCCATTAGCAGCCAATACCCAATTAAAAGAACGGTACAGATGCCAATCAAAGTTTTCCAATTAAAATTTATAAATAGGATGGATGCAAAAAAGAAAACCACCCCAATACGCTGCAACACCCCAGGAAAACGAATATCGGCAAAATCTTTAAAAAAGGGAAAATTGATCGTAAAAGCTCCCAAGAAAAGTCCCAGGCCGATGAGTTTTAAACTACGTATGCTTATTTTTTTATAGGTGTCTGCATTTGCGGTTTTGTTTTTGTAAGCAAAAACAATTGAAGTACCGACAATGAACAAAAAGAAAGGGAACACCAGATCTGTTGGGGTATACCCATGCCATGCTGCGTGTAAAAATGGGGCGTAGACTGAAGACCATGTGCCGGGTGTGTTGACCAAAATCATTAAAACAATGGTCGAACCCCTAAAAATGTCTACTGATAACAACCTCTCTTTCATAAAGCCTGTTTATAAAACATGGTCTTTCATTCGGTTCCAAGCCTTGACCAATAAAAAACCTGAAACAATGGCCAACCCTGACAACACTATTGCCGAAGTAGTTTTTCCGTAGATCCAATAGCCTGTGGCGAACATAATCGAGTAGATTAAGACACACCCCAAGAGCATGGCCGTAATTCCAGAGGGCACACTCCATTTTTCATTAGGATTTACAATTTCAACATTATCGCTCTTTGCATCTTCGACAACTTTTGCCCAACCAGGGCCACCGGGCTGTATTTTTTTATAAAAACCCTGCAATACTTCTTTTGATTCAGGCTGAGTCATAAAGGTAGCTGCCAACCAAATAATGGTTATGATCAGCACCATTAAGGGGTATTCTGCCCAATCAGGAAAAACACCGGTCGCAGGGTCAAAAAGGAAAGGACCCAATGCGGATAACTTAAAGGCGATCGCAATAATTCCTGATGCGAACATGGCGGTTATCTCGCTCCAAGCATTGATACGCCACCAAAACCAACGGAGTATAAAAATCAATCCGGTTCCTGCTCCAAAAAGCAGTAATAATTCGAATAATTGAAATGCATTTTGTAAAGCCAATGCTAAAAAAGCACTCAAAACCATTAAGATCACGGTAGAGATCCTACCCACGGCCACCAACCTTTTCTCTGAGGCATTCGGATTGATCTGTTGTTTGTAAAAATCAAATACTATGTACGAGGAACCCCAGTTCAGCTGGGTTGAGATGGTACTCATGTAGGCTGCTATCAATGAGGCCAATACCAAGCCCAATAAACCACTGGGTAGTTTGGTCAACATGGCGGAGTATGCAAGGTCATGCCCCAATTTGTCAGCTGGAATATTTGGAAAAGCCTCTGAAATACTTGCGATATCGGGAAAAACCACCAATGATGCCAAAGCTACCAAAATCCACGGCCAAGGGCGCAGGGCATAGTGCATGATGTTGAAAAAGAAGGTCGCCCCAATGGCATGGTTTTCATCTTTGGCAGCTAACATTCGTTGCGCTATATAGCCACCACCACCCGGTTCTGCCCCAGGGTACCACGAACTCCACCATTGTACTGCCAAAGGAATAATAAACAAGGTAATCAATGCTTTTTTATCACTAAAATCAGGTAAAATCGATAGTTTTCCCTTAACATTCTCATTTGCCATCAAAGCCTCTATGCCGCCAACTTCAGGCATATTCACAAGAAAATACGCAGCTCCGATGGCCCCTGCCATTGCCACAAAGAACAATAGAAAATCAGTATACACCACACCTTTAAATCCTCCTAAGGCACTAAAGGTCACGGTAATCAACCCTGCGCTTATCACGGTTTGCCATGGCTCAAG
>JAJRSY010000183.1 GCA_024278565.1 Bacteroidota bacterium | reverse complement strand
GGGGGTGGTCATGCCCGCCTGCCGGACGGGCAGGTTCTTTTGGCTTTGCCTGAACCTGCAATTTGATTTAGGTTTTGTTTTTTCATTTTTTTTTGCAATCAATTGTTTGATCGGATTTAGCACTTGCCATCACCGCCCCCTATGGGGGTAGCCTTAAAAGCCACCTTCTAAGAGGGTGGGTTTTTACTTTTGAAAATTCGTAAAAACCATGTTTACCTATTATGGAAAGAATCACTAATAAACAAACCATAAAAACAAAAAAGATGAAAACAATGAAAACAAAACTTGTATTGATGGGATGCTGTATAGCACTGTTCGCAACGATCAATGGCTGCGGTAAAAGCCCCTTAAACCCACTTGGTGGTTGTCTTGACGGCAACTGGTTGCAAGGGGCGGAAACGAACCTCACCAATTGGAGCGCTGCGGCCAATGCTTATAGTGAAGATTCGATACCTACAAATTGCCAAAATTATAAAAATGCGGGCAAGGGCTATTTAGAAGCACTTAAATCATTTGCCGACTGTGTGCCGGGAACCGAAAAAAAGGAGTACAACGAGGCCATCAAAGAGCTAAAACAAGAACTACAAGATAACGACTGTAACGGTTGATGCGCCGGTCTTTGCGAGGCATTGCGAGGTACGAAGCAAACTGTCCTTCAATGGTAACGGGTTGATCTCGCATCGTCCGGTTCAGATGGGCACAGAGCCATCTCCCTCCCATCGAAGGGGTTGGCCTGCCTGCCAGATAGGCAGGGGGAGGGGTTTTTCAACAATTATTTTCTCTTGAAATTCATTTTTCCGAGATTATAGACTTGTGTAAGGTCATCAGAGAATTGGACAATGTTAGTGCCTAAATTATCATCACCCTTTTTAGCAGATACCTTTACGGTTGTCCCGGCAAAAGCGGGTATTACGGGAGTCGTGCTTGTGGCGGGCTTATAAGAACTCCCAGGGATACTTATCGTAACTTCTGTACTGCCACCCCCATCCCTTTCCATCCACTTTTCAATAGTATAACCCCCTAAATCGGATAAATTCGAAGTAAGCTACCTCGGGGCATTAATAGGAATTCATCCCCGCCCTAGCGGGCGGCAGGCCCGAGGCAGAGCCCTCGGGGAATTATTTAGATTGAACCCCTGATTTTTTGTCGCGTTTTATGTCTTGTGATTTTCGCCGGAGAACGGCACTATTGGAAAGACCCATTTTTATGTGATAACCACTTTTATTCTTTTGTAGTGCTACTCATTTTTATAGACCACCCCTTCTTTCATGACAAAAACAACCTTCTCTAAGGTGGCAGCATTTTTTTCGGGATGTTCTTCTACAGCTATAATGTCCGCTATAAACCCTTCTTTCAATTGACCAAGCTCGCCACCCATGCCCAATAATTCGGCATTGGTAACGGTAGCTGACTTTAAGGCCTCCATCAAGGGCATTCCCGCTTCGACCATATACCCAAATTCTTTAGCGTTGAGGCCATGTGGAAAAACCCCTGCATCTGTACCAAAGGCAATGGGCACACCTTTTTTATAGGCTCTTTTGAACATATCTTGAATTAACGGCCCTATTGCAGCAGCTTTCTTTGCTACCACTTCAGGAAAAAAGCCTTTTATTTTTGCTTTCTCTTCTACCTGTTTGCCCGCTGTGATGGTCGGCACTAAAAATACGTTGTGCTTTTTCATCAGCTCCATGGTTTCATCGCTCATCATGGTGCCGTGCTCAATGGTATTGATACCGCCTTTTATGGCACGCTGCATACCTTCATCGCCATGAGCGTGGGCGGCCGTTAGCATACCGTAATCTTTTGCGGTACTTGTTATGGCTTTTATCTCTTCAATGGTGAATTGTGGATTTTGCCCGTTTTTGGCAACGCTGAGCACGCCACCGGTTGCCGTTATTTTAATAACATCGGCTCCGTTTTTATAACGCTGACGAACTGCTTTTTTACCATCTTCAGGTGAATTTACAACGCCTTCTTTTGGACCGGGATTTCCCATTAAATTTTTTCGGTTGCCATTTGTTGGGTCTGCATGCCCTCCTGTTGTAGCGATGGCCTTACCTGCCGTGAAAATTCTGGGACCTTCGACCAACCCCTTGTTAATGGCATCACGTAAGGCTATATTGACCCCTGAACCGCCTAGATCCCTTACGGTTGTAAAACCTGCCAAAAGGGTCTTTTTTGCAAAAACGGTAGATGCAAAAGCCACATCGGCCTCATTGTCGATAAACTTTTTGATATAAACCTGAGGATTGAATTCTGACTCTATATGAACGTGCATATCGATTAAACCGGGCAAGACGGTCTTATTCTTTAAATCGATTACGGTATCGGTACCGGAACCTGGCAGGTACCCGTTTTG
Source organism: Bacteroidota bacterium (assembly GCA_024278565.1). Taxonomy (GTDB): domain Bacteria; phylum Bacteroidota; class Bacteroidia; order Flavobacteriales; family Flavobacteriaceae; genus Maribacter_C. Next base: position 5,247 of record JAJRSY010000183.1, on the reverse strand, counting down.
AATGCTCTTTATTTTATTGGCCGACACCACAATGGTCTTTTCAGACAACACCTTGCCCGATTTGGTATCAATGATCGTGCCGCATTGTAAATACACGTCTTGGGCAGATAGAATGGAAATTGTAAATAGGGTCAGTACGAAGGATATTTTTCTCATGGTCATAAGCTTGATATCAAAACAAGTGGAAATATACGTATATTTCCACTTACCACAACCTAAAACCATCTTTCTGATTTTCACAGGAAACCCTTCCATGAAACTATCCAATACGGATAACAGCACTTGAATTTCGACCCTACTGCCCCTTGATTTTTTGCTCCCAGTCCCAAGCCGATTTCATGGCCTGGTCCAGGGTGTATTCCGATCGCCATCCCAAAATCTGGTTGGCCTTTGTGGTATCGGCATAGGCCGAAGTGATATCACCAGCCCTTCTGTTGACTATTTTATAATTGAGTTTTTTACCCGAGACTTTTTCAAAGCTTTGAATAACCTCTAAAACACTACTACCTTTACCCGTACCCACATTGAACACCTCGAAATTATCACTGTTTTTTTGATTAAGTAACCTCTTTAAAGCAATCACATGGGCCTTGGCCAAATCCACTACATAAATGTAATCACGTACAGCAGTACCATCAGGAGTTGGGTAATCATCACCAAAAACCGATAGTTCTTTTCGAATACCTACACCAGTTTGGGTAATGAACGGAACCAAATTCTGAGGAACACCAATGGGCAGTTCACCAATCTCAGTGCTGGGGTGCGCCCCCATGGGGTTAAAATAACGAAGTGCGATAGCGTTTAAGTTTGGTGCTACTCTGCACGTATCGGCAATAATTTCTTCGCCCATTTGCTTTGTATTACCGTATGGAGATTCTGCTACTTTAACGGGTGCGTTCTCCGTAATTGGCATTTCATCGGCCTGACCATATACCGTACAAGAAGAGCTGAAAATAAAACTTGCTTTATTTTTTTGAGAAAGTTCTTTAAGAAGATATACCAAGGTGCCTATGTTGTTCTCGTAATACAATAGGGGTTTTTCTACACTTTCGCCTACCGCCTTTGAAGCCGCAAAGTGAATTACACCTTGTACATCTTGGTGCCTTTTGAAAAAATCGGACACCTTATCTTTCTCTTTCAAGTCTAATTTCTCAAAAAGGGGCGTTGTGCCGGTAATGGCTGAAATACCATCTAGCACTTTTTCAGTCGAGTTTGAGCAGTCATCAATGATGACTACCTCAAAACCTTCGTTCTGTAATTCAACTACGGTATGTGAGCCTATAAACCCTAAACCTCCTGTTACGAGAATTTTCATGTTTTTAATCGTTTAATCTCTTAGGGTTTAATTCCCCGGTGCTTGCATCGTATTTTCCATATTTTTTGGAATTTGGAATTTGTTTTTTTTGAATTTGACACCTCGGATGCTTGCATCGAGGCAGTTCATTTTCTAAAAGTGCAAAATAAGCATCTAGGCAATCAGTCATTTACAAAATCGATGACGGTGGTTGTTATATAGTCGATCTGTTCATCATCCAACTCCGTATGCATGGGCAAAGAAATCACTTCTTTTATCAATTGATTGGTTACCTGAAAATCTTCTTCTTTGTACCGCTTATCTTTATAGGCTTTTTGAAGGTGCAACGGAATTGGGTAATACACACCACAAGGTATTTTTTTTTCACTCAAATGTTGCACTAGGACATCACGTTTTCCGTTGGTGATTTTCAGGGTGTATTGATGAAAGACGTGGCAGTCATAAGGGTCGGTACTACCATTACAATGGTTTGCCATTTTTGGTGACATAATACTTTTTTGACCCTCAAAGGCTTTTGAATAGTTACGGGCCGCTTCTCTTCTTGCATCACAATACCCGTCTAGTTTAGGGAGCTTGACCCTTAAAACCGCAGCCTGAATAGAATCAAGCCGAGAATTTACCCCCACCACATCATGATGGTAACGCTCATACATACCGTGGTTTACGATGCCCCTTAGTGTATGTGCCAGATCATCATCATTGGTGAAGATCGCACCGCCATCACCATAACACCCTAAATTTTTCGAAGGAAAAAAAGATGTGGTTCCTACATGGCCCATGGTTCCGGCCTTTTGTTTTTTTCCGTTTTTGAACGTATAATCCGCCCCAATGGCCTGGGCATTGTCTTCTATCATATATAATTCGTGCTTTTTTGCTAGATCCAAAATCGCATTCATATCAGCACATTGTCCGAATAAATGTACAGGTACAATAGCCTTGGTTCTAGGGGTAATTGCCCTTTCAATGGCAGCGACATCTATGTTGAATGTATCGGGGTCAACATCTACCAATACCGGGGTCAATTGCAATAACGCAATGACCTCAACGGTGGCCGCAAAGGTAAAATCGGCAGTAATCACCTCATCACCTGGCTGAAGGCCCAAGCCCATCATGGCTATCTGTAGAGCATCGGTGCCATTGGCACAGGGTATCACGTGTTTTACTCCCAAATAATTTTCAAGTTCTTTTTGAAATGCTTTTACCTCAGGCCCGTTTATGAAAGCAGAAGTTTCTAAAATAGTAGCTATCGAGCTGTTGATTTTTTCTTTGATGGGTAGGTATTGACCTTTGAGATCTACCATTTGAATCTTTTTCATAAAGACAGATTATATTATAAAACAACCCCTTAAAACCTAAAGGGCTAATGAAAGAGCAAAAATACGAAACGACCCGCAATGATTTTATTCAAAGAAGTGTAATTTAGCCGTAAAGGATCTTGATTTGAATTATATCTATAACCTTATAGCCCATATTGCGTGGTTTTTTCTCAAAATAGCGGCGTTCTTTAGTCCGAAAATGAAACTTTTTGTGGATGGAAGAAAAGAAACATTTGGGCGATTAGAGGAGACCATTACAGAAAATGACTCGGTGATTTGGTTACATGCCGCCTCTTTGGGCGAATTTGAACAAGGGCTTCCCATCATTGAAAAGCTGAAAATTCAATATCCATCCTATAAAATAGTGGTCACTTTTTTTTCGCCTTCGGGCTATGAGGTGAAAAAAAACACAAAGGTTGCCGATGTGGTTACCTATTTGCCATTCGATACACAGCAGAATGCCAAACGTTTTGTTGAACTTGTCAATCCCAAAGTGGCTATTTTTGTGAAGTATGAGGTGTGGCCGACGTTTTTGAACACATTGAAGCAAAAACAAATTCCGACGCTATTGGTATCTGCGCTATTCAATAAAAATCAAATTTATTTTAAAAGTTATGGTGGGTATTTGCGCAAGTCGCTATCTACTTTTACGCATTTATTCGTTCAAGATGATAGCTCAAAACAATTGTTGGCATCCATCGGCATAAATAACACCACTATTAGTGGCGATACTCGTTTGGATCGCGTTTCTGAGATATTGGATCGTGACAATAGCCTATCGTTCATGAATAGTTTTAAACATGATAAACTGTGTTTGGTTGCTGGAAGCACCTGGCCCGAAGATGAGGCCATCTTAGTAGATTATATTAATAAGGCCCCAGAAAATATAAAGTTGGTACTGGCGCCGCACACCATTAAACCCGATAAAATAGTTGCCCTTGCCAATACCATTTCAAAGAAAACCGTATGCTATTCGAAAATGGGTGAAAGCAGCCTACAAGACAGTGAAGTACTCATAATCGACACTATTGGCCTGTTGACCAAAATCTACAGCTATGCCGATATTGCCTATGTAGGCGGCGGGTTTGCAACTGGGCTGCACAATACGTTGGAACCGGCCGTTTACGGGATTCCTGTACTTATAGGGCCTAATTACAAGGGGTTCAATGAGGCCAAGGAACTGGTTGCCCTGAAAGGAATACTTCCCATTTCAGATGCAGATGGTTTTGCTAATCTTTTAAAGAAACTACTTAACGACCCTGAACTGCTCAAAAAAGCCGGGGACATAAATGCGTCTTACATTTCAAAAAACAAAGGGGCGAGCATCCAAGTCGTGGCCTACATTTGTACCTTATTATAGAACTGGTTTAAACTTTTTCAATCGGCTATGAAATTTTCCCAAATTACATACTTAGTGGTAGTCCTTTCCGTTTGTTTTATTTCTTGTAGAGATACCCTGCCAATAAAAATAGCTATTCCTTCGAAGGAGCCTAACTCTAGCGAAACCCCTACCCTTGAACACGATTTACAAAACCCAACTGAAACCCATCCTGAGAAAGAACTGAAAAAGGAAACATCGAAAAAAATAGATACCCTAAAACCCATAACAGTAGTACCATAGCAGTCACTTTTATTGGTCTTGGTTTTTTTGCTAGTGTGATGATTTGTAAGAAAGGTGACTAGAATTTTTATGCCATTTTTTCTTTAGGCAAGGCAAGATTTATAAGCATAGCCGTAGCTACGGTTAAAAATTTTAACGAAGCATAAAGTAAAAAGAGCGAAAAATTAGTTGCCTTTTTTATGAATCATTACACTAGCTTTACAGAAAACCAACAAGACCATGTTCACTAAAATATTTCGTATTTCGCTTACCGCTGCCCTTTCGGGCTTTTTATTCGGCTTTGATACAGTGGTTATTAGCGGGGCAAATCTACCTATCAAAGAGCTTTGGAGCACCTCACCCCTGTTTCATGGCACGTTCATAATGTCAATGGCCCTTTGGGGTACCGTTGTAGGTTCGCTTCTAGGAAGTATACCTGCCGATCGTTTTGGACGAAAAAACACCCTTTTTTGGATCGGCGTGCTGTACACGGTTTCAGCCTTGGGTTCAGCCTTTGCCACAGATCCGTACCTATTCTCTTTTTTCAGGTTTGTTGGTGGTTTGGGGGTAGGTGTATCTTCGGTCGCGGCCCCCATATATATATCAGAAATATCATCACCGGAAAACAGGGGCAAACTAGGGGCACTTTACCAGTTCAATCTGGTTCTGGGAATTTTAATCGCTTTCATATCCAATTATTTGTTACAGGGATTCGGAGGTGCCAACGATTGGCGCTGGATGCTCGGCGTTGAAGCGATACCAGCATTGCTCTATACCGTTATGGTGCTTCAAATACCCAAAAGCCCAAGATGGTTGGCCATCACTAAAAGAGATGATGCAGGAGCATTAAAAACACTTCGTTTGATTTTTGATGAACAGCTGGCTTTGTCAAAACTAAAAGAAATAAAAGAAAGTGTATCTGTAGGCAACGTACGCGAAAGCCTGTTTTCAGGGAAATTCAAAACCCCATTGATACTCGCATTTCTAATTGCTTTTTTCAACCAACTCTCAGGTAT
>JAJRSY010000182.1 GCA_024278565.1 Bacteroidota bacterium | reverse complement strand
AGCACAAAGCTGCCGTACGGAATTTTATGTTGGGCAACATACGACGGAAACCAGTTCAACTGTTTGGGCTTGTTGTATTCAAACAGCATCATTATGGCAATGACGATGACCGCCATTATGAGGTATATGCTTCCCTTTTTACCCATTTTCCAAGTTTTTTTGCAGATGGGTAAATGCCGTTTCCGCCCTTTGGTACTTGGGTTGATCAATATCAAAATTGCCGTACCATATATGGTCGTACAGCCGTGTTATTTTTGTAAAGGAACGTTTTATATCTTGTTTGTCGATCTCGTTCAAATAATCATCATTGGTTTTTTGCAGCTGCCAATCGATGATTTCTCGATCACTCATCAATTTCAAAATATGTAGGTAGTAATACCGTATCGCCAAGCGGTAGTTCTTATCGCCCAAGGCTTGTTGTATCAGCTTTTGAATATCTTCGTTCTTGATGATATGCGCATCTTCAGAGTGTGATACCAAAGGGTCGTTTTTTCTGGAATGGGTCAATGCCCTTGAGTTTACGTTCATAAAAAAACGTATCAATACAAAAATAAGGACCGCAAGTAGCAAGTAAGGTACCACCCGAAAAAAGGAGGCCAGCATACCAACAGCTTCATCTACCCCAAAGAGCCATTCAAAGAACTGAAGGAACAGATTGCCCAACCATGTTTTAAAATCTTCCCACCAACTGATCTCTGCGGTTATGACCTCATAATTGAAATCTGGGTCATTGCGATAGGTGTCAAGATCTTCATTTGATATTTCTTTGACCTTTAAAGGGGAAGTATCATAGCTTACCGCTGTGGAGTCTTGCTGCGCCGTAATCGAAAAAACGGACAATCCACTGAAGATAAAGAAAAAAATGTATTTAGACATGCATTAAATAGTGATCTTGCTTTGAATTAAGTTGTTGGATCATCGGTTCCTTTTCCCAGCTTTTGAATGCGTTCCAGGGTAGTTGGTTCACTTTCTGGTTTTTCCCCTAAACCCTGAATGCGTTCAAAGGTACCTGTAAAATTCTTTTTCTCGTTCAGGTTGAAATAAATCAAGGCCCCGGCCACCAAAGAAATTACGCTCAGAAAAAATTGGGCGAGTAAGCTGATGATACCCAGAACAATCGCAATGGGGTCGAATAAATTCTCTGTGAAGCCAACGGCATCCATCTCACCCGATAAAATGCCCATTCTTGCATAGGTATAAATAGTGCTTGGTATCGAAAATGCATAACTGGCTATCATAACAATGATGCCTATTGTAAAAAGCGTGGCGAAGGTCATCCACCATTCATTCTTTACCAAACCAAAACTATCGCCAAAAGCTTCTGTAGCCCCTTTTTGGTCAAAAACCATAATGCTGAATGAAAGTGCCAAGGGTACATAAAGATATACGCCGGGTATGATGCAGAGCATAAGCCCCACACCTATACAAAGACCTGCCAAAATGGCCAGCCCTATGAAGTTCCAAAACGATCCGTAGACATTTTTCTTGATGGTTGCGAAATCAATAGTCCCCTTTGAATCGTTGTACGACTTAATATAATACAAGGTTGTGGCCTGTGCCATCACATAGGCGGCAATTATAGATATAAAGAATACGCCCACCCCCAACAGGGTGACAATGACACTTATGGGCGAATCGAGGTTGTCACCGGTGAAATTTATCAGATCACCTATCGAGTACATATAAAGGCCATAACTGATTGCCATTACCGCCAAATAGGGACCCACTATCTTTAAAAACACATTAGAGAAGGGTTTGAGCTGGGTACGTAGAAAGGCAAAGGTATCAGACAATATATCACCCAGTTCTCGTTTTTTTTTGAATTCTATAAAATCGGTGTTCATACAGTTATGTTTTTTTTATAGTGTTGTCTGTAAAAATTTTCAAAAATTTTGGCAATGCCCATATCATTATTAGTAATGTTGGATCAAAACTTGATGCCTTGCTTTTGAACCTTATAAAACTTGTGCATAGCTAAGATATCAGCAGGCAGAACAATTGATTTTCATATAGTTACAACCTGCCTACAGGTTTAGTCTTACGTCTTTTATCTAATAGCGCAGCGGTCTTGCTTCCCTGCTGCCGGCAGGCAGGTTTAACCTGACAGTACTGTTTTTTTATTTAAATGGTACGGGTATATAACGTAGTAAAATAAAATTAGTGCGAAAGATCCTAAAATAATGAGGATCGCCAGCCAGTCTGGCATTTCGGTGTGTCGGGTCACAAAGCCCTCTAAAAAACCGGCAATGATAAAAAAGGGCACCGTACTCAGCATGATCTTCAATCCGTTTACCATACCTCTTTTAAATGACTCAAGTCGGGTATAGGTGCCAGGGTACAGTAGGCCATTTGCTAGGGCCAGTCCCGCACAGCCTGCGATTATGATGACCGATATTTCAATGGCCCCGTGGATCCAGATCGTACGTACAGATTCCCACAACAGTCCCTCTTCATAAAAGAAGTATTGAAAACTGCCCAGCATGATGCCATTTTGCAACATAATGTACAGGGTGCCAACACCCAAAAGAATACCGTAGACAAAAGCCATAAGCGCAACCTTTATATTATTGATGGTGATGCCCAAGAACATATTGAATTCACCTTGCTGCTTGTAAACCGCCATGGGGTCTCCCTTTTCGATATTTTCCAAGGTCATGTTGACATAGCCGTCACTTAAGATCGAGCGTACAAAATCACCTTCACTGGCCGCTGAAAAGGCACCTACTGCAGTAAAAAATGTAAAGACCAGAAATGAAATGAGCAGTTCGCGATGATGGTTGTAGAACATTGTCGGAAACTCCGTTTTCCAAAACCCGATGATCCTGTTTTTTGACTCCCTTTTGGTCTTGTATATTTGTTGATGGGCCTGAGAAGCCAATGAATTTAAATATATTTCTGTATTGCTGCCGCCGTAAAATGTCTTGGCATAACTGAGGTGGTCGGTGATTTCAATGTAAAGGTCGGACAATACATCTGGTGCTATCTCCGTTTTCTTTGACAGAACATTTTCAAAAACCGACCATTTGTCTTTATTTTGCTTTATGAAGGCAGCTTCTCTCATTGATTATTGGGTTGGCAGGTCGTTGTTATAAGAATTTAAAAATGACCGCTAGGCTCAAAGAAACTAAAATATGGAACAATTTCAAATAGAAACTGCCCAAAATATAAGTATTGGGCAGCATACAGCTCATTTGGGTGAGCGTATGTTGGCCTATATTATTGACAGTTTTATTATTATCATCTATACCGTTCTCATGTTCTTGCTCTTACTTTCGTTGGATATTGATTTTGGTGATATGTGGGCTTTGTACCTAGTGATGAACCTGCCGGCATTTATGTACTATGTGCTCTTGGAAACCTTTATGAACGGTAAAACAGTAGGTAAAAGTATAATGCACATTCGGGTGGTGAAACTTGACGGTTCAAAACCTAACTTCTCAAGCTATTTTATTCGTTGGATACTTCGCATTGTCGATGTGGTGTTATCTTCTGGTGGGGTAGCTGTTTTGACCATTTTGTTGAGAGGGCAGGGGCAGCGTGTGGGTGATATAGCTGCTGGCACCACTGTGATCAGCGAAAAGAAACGGGTGTCGCTTCGTGATACCTTGTTACGTGATCTCCCTGATAATTACCAACCCGTATTTTCGCAAGTGACCATCTTTAAAGATAGAGAAATGCAGACCATCAAAGAGCTGTACGATTCGGCCAAACGAAACGGAAATCATAAGGTGATTATTTCGCTGAGCGACCAGATCAAAAAAGTGACCGATATCACAACAGAGCTAAAGGCCATCGATTTTGTGGATACTGTTATTAGAGATTATAGCTTCTATACCCGACAATAGTAGTTGAGAGGTCGGTAGTGTTGGTAGACGGTAGACGGAAGCTGGGAGTTACGCCATCAGCCATACTTTAGCCTCTCAGGGTTTCGTTCCCCAATGCGCGCATTGTGTCTTGTTTTTTCTTGGAATCTGAGGCTTTTCTTTTTTGAATTCTCATGCCTAGTATGCCTGTCCCTGCCGTTCAGGAGGGTCTGCATCTAGCTAGTTCATTCAAGAACCTCTACTTTTTCAATATAGATGTTCTGTGAGGGCCAATCGCCTTTACCAACGGGCTGTGCATTTATTTTGTCAACGACGGCCATGCCTTTTATGACTTTTCCGAAAGGGGTGAAGCCGCCATCTAAATGGTAGGACCCCGGTTTGGTCACCACTATAAAAAACTCATAGGGCGAAGCCAATTTATGCGGATTGTTCACTTCGCTGCTGGGCATTGATATGGTGCCCCTGTGGTGTTTGTGGCCTTTTCTGGTATCTGGGGGCAATAGGTACCTTCCTGTTTTTCTTCTTTTGGCAGCAGTTTCATCGTCATCGGCATTGCCCCCTTGAATGATGAAATCTTTTACAACACGGTGAAATTGCGTACTGTCAAAATATCCTTTTCGGGCAAGATAGATGAAATTGGCCTTGTGGTAAGGTACATTGTCATAGAGCTGTACCGTAAAGCTGCCCATACTTGTGGTAACCTTCACCTTATTTTCTTTCAGTCCTTTTTGATAATCAAAGAAAAACGGAATGGAGTTTTCTTCGGTGAGCTTAAATTCTTCTTCAGGTTCTTCTTCTTGAAGGGTATCTACTTGCAACGTATCGATTATTGCTTCCGTTTTCTTGACCGAAGTCTGTTTTTTATTGGCTTCCTCCTTACAGCCAACTAAAAAAAATAATGGTATTATTGTAACTAGAGCGATTTTTTTCAATAACATGGACTTTACTTTTTTTTCACAACAGCTACCAAAAATAAAAGATCTACCCTTACCGGGCGAGGCTTCGCACTTTAAAATGGCCACTGGGGTTCGAATTGCCGATATGCGGGCAAAGCATCCGAAGAAAAAGAATCCAAAAAAAGCAGCGGTAATGGCCTTGTTTTATCCTGATTCGCAGCATCTGACAAAGCTATTGCTCATTCTCAGAAAAACCTATAAAGGGGTACATTCGAACCAGATTGCCCTGCCCGGTGGCAAAGTAGAACCTGAAGATGTTGATTTGCAGGCAACCGCCTTACGAGAAACCGAAGAAGAAGTAGGGGTGCGGTCTGGGCACGTGAGGGTAATAAGGGCATTGAGCGAGGTGTATATACCGCCCAGTAATTTTGAGGTTTACCCTTTTGTTGGGCTGTACAAAGAGCCTTTGCCGTTTGTGCTGCAAGAATCAGAGGTCGCTTCATTGGTTGAGGTTTATTTGATCGATTTTTTGAATGATGATAATATAATTCAACAAAAACTGTCTACTTCCTATGCCGATAATATTGAGATACCAGCCTTTAAACTAAATGGTTATACCGTTTGGGGCGCCACGGCCATGATGCTCAGTGAGATTAAAGAGTTGTTGAAACAGGTATTATGAAGTCGTTATTTTGTAGTTTAGCAATTACTGTTGTCCGACCCGCCTGCCTGCAGGTTAAAATTGATGTTAATGCTTTAAGGCTATATATAATGATGGATCGGGTGTTTTTTAGAAAGATACATCCTACCAAACGGTAGGCAAGCCTGCCCCGCTTTTTCAGCGGGGGCTTTTAATATCTGATTTTCACTAAAATGACTATTATTTAAAGCGATGTTTATCAGTTGGTTAAAATCAAGTCTTTTGTCTTGTATCTAACAGCGAAGTGGCCTTTTATCTTTTCTTGGACAACAATATTTAGCAATTATCAACCTATGAACTATGGGCATATTTAAAGAGAATCCTTTTGGGCATATACTGTTCCTGAAAAAATGGATCATACGTATACTGGCTCTGCTTACCCACCAACGGTACAAGCGTTTTAATGAACTGCATATTGAGGGGTCTGAGGTTATCAGGAACCTTCCTGAATCAAATGTACTTTTTGTCAGTAACCACCAGACGTATTTTGCCGATGTGGTGGCCATGTTTCACGTGTTCAACGCAAGTTTGAAGGGAAGGGATGATAGCATTAAAAATTTAGGATATATCTGGAGCCCTAAATTGAATTTGTACTATATAGCAGCTGCGGAGACCATGAAAAAGAGTTTTTTCACCAAAATCATGGCCTATGCCGGTTCGATCAGTGTCGAACGCACCTGGCGTTCAGAGGGCAAAGATGTAAATCGACAAGTGAAAATGAGCGATATTTCAAGCATCGGAAAAGCACTTGACGATGGTTGGGTGATTACTTTTCCCCAAGGCACTACAACCCCATGGAAACCCTTGAGAAAAGGCACCTCGCATATTATAAAAAAGTATAAACCCATTGTTGTACCCGTTGTGATCGATGGTTTTCGCCGTTCTTTTGATAAAAAGGGCTTTCGTATAAAAAAGAAGGGAATTCTACAATCGATGGTTATCAAAGAGCCTTTGGAAATTGATTATGAGAACGAATCTTTTGAGTCGATCATTGAAAAATTGGAGTATGCCATTGAACAGCACCCATCTTTCTTAAAGGTGATTTCTGAAAAGGACCTGAAGGCTTTTGAGGAAGAAAATAAGGCGCGTAAATGGCGCACCTAATACTGGTATTTATTTATCCTAAACCCCTAAACTTTTCTAAACTCCTCAACTTTCCTCAACTCCTAAACTTATTTTCACTCGACTTTTTGAGCTCTATATTTCCAGTCGTTCCAATTCTTTGTGATTTTTATTCAGCCTTCTAAGCAGTAAACCATACAATAGAAAATAGATACCGCCCATCACCAAGGTCATCAGTACCCCGGTAACGGCAAGAAACCATAGTAATGCGGTCTTTAGCTTTTCAGGGGAGATATTTTTAGCTTCTTCATTCAATTTAGTGATGTTATTGACGAAATCTTCATTGAGATAGATGCCGACAATAAAGATGGCAAAGGTGAACAGCACCATTGAAAGAGAGAATATAATATAATGTTTCACCGTTTTTCTGGTTCTTATAATTTTCTTCATCAAACTATGGGCATTGTCCAACACCGATATTTCTTTATACCTTCTATAAAACTGATGGATAAAATAAAATATGACCGAATATTGAAATAGGGTAAGACCGATCATTAGACTATGAATACCCATATCTTTGGTAATATTCGCAGCCTCTCGCATAGAAGGTGTTAGATATAAAAATTGCGGAAGCGTAAACTCCAAGATGCTTATGATCAAGATCCATTTTACAAGGGAGGAAGATTTTTTCCAAATCATGTTATGAATTTCT
>JAJRSY010000181.1 GCA_024278565.1 Bacteroidota bacterium | reverse complement strand
TTTTTTTGAATATTTGCCCGAAGAAAAGACAGTATATGTTAGGCATAGTGAAATACAGGATGATTCAGAAGAAGACACACCATCTTTCTATGCTCGCGTTTTTGATTTTATCGATAAAAACGAAGTCGAAAAATTAATACTCGATGTTCGTTTGAACGGGGATGGAAACAATTATAAAAACAAGACTGTGATAACAGGTATCATTGAATCTAAAAAAATAAATAAGGTGGGTAGTTTATTTGTAATTATCGGAAGGCGTACTTTTTCTGCCTGCCAGAATCTTGTAAATGAGTTGGACAATTATACGAATGTCATCTTTGTTGGGGAGCCAACAGCGGAAAATATAAATTTCTATGGCGATACCCGTCAAGTAGCTTTACCGAATAGTCAGATTTCGATTTATCTTTCGCATGCTTGGCGGCAAGATAAGCCAGCTTGGGAGGGTGCGGATTGGACCGTACCTCAAGTTCCGGTCGATATGGGTTTTGAGGAATATTCATCAAATCAAGACCCTGTACTCAATGCGGTATTGGCTTTTTCAGATAGTGATTTCAAACCAGACCCAATGCATTATATAATCGATTTGTTTATGGCAGAAAAAATGCAGGAGATGGCACAAGAGGTTCCTAAAATGGTAAAAGGCCCTAGGTATGGCTTTTTTGATTTTGAAGCAGAATTAAGCGGACTAGGAGGACTTCTGTTGAATAGTGACAGGATAGAACAGTTAAAACCAGCCATTGGAATATTTATGTTCGTAACACAACTATACTCCTGCCACTTTAAAATTCGGGAGAATACGGGCAGTCTATTTTTTCGGCGAGCAATGCAAAATTTATCGGCATAGGCATAGCTATGGCTATAAATTTTAACGCCGATCGGCGGAAAAAGAGCAAGCCTGCCTGCCGGCGAGGCAGGCGGAAATTTCGGGTTTTAAAGTGGCAGGAGTATATTTCCAAATTCTGCAAATTCTTGGAAAAAATTAAGGGAAAGCTTTTTGAAAGCGGGCAATAAAGACAAGGCTATCGAATTTTTTGAAAAGACAGTTTCTATGGATCCAGAAGGGGAAATAGGCAAACGGGCAAAAGAGATGCTAAAGGAGCTTAAGAGATAAATGGTTTATTGGTAGTGCTGCTTCAACTTGATACAAACGTCGCTTGCACTTACAGGGTTGCTTAAAACCAAAATATTTTAAATTACTGAGATAACTACCATAAAATCGTAATTTTGTCCTGAAAACTATCGGAATGGATTTTTCTTCAAAACTTTTGGAAAACGCAGTCTATGAAATGTCGCAACTGCCTGGTATCGGTAAGCGTACTGCACTAAGGCTGGTGTTGCACTTATTGAAGCAGCCCAGCGAACAGACCCAAAGGTTGTCGCAATCTTTAGAGACTCTTCGAAGTACCGTGAAGTTTTGTGCGAGCTGTCATAATATTTCTGATCTTGAGCTATGTGAGTTATGTGCCAACCCTAAAAGAGATGGCAGTATGGTGTGTGTAGTGGAAGATATAAGAGATGTCATGGCCATTGAGAATACAGGCCAGTTTAGAGGGCTGTACCATGTGTTGGGCGGTAAAATATCACCAATGGAAGGGGTAGGCCCCCAAGATCTTACCATTTCATCGTTGATAAACAAAGCCAAACAAGGTGAAATAAAGGAACTCATTTTTGCGTTGAGTTCTACGATGGAGGGCGATACCACCAACTTTTATATTTATAAGCAGTTGAATGGCCTTTCAGTTCAAACCTCAACCATTGCAAGGGGTATTGCTGTTGGTGATGAACTGGAGTATGCCGATGAGGTGACTTTGGGTAGGAGCATTCTAAATAGAATACCTTTTGAAGGTTCGCTCAAAGCAAATTAAAGTTTCTTTTTTAAAATACAGTAAATTCAATATTGAGGCGATTTATTTATTATTTTTGCAAAAAATTCACGTAATACAGTAGCCTGAATAACAATATGTCAAAATTCGAATTAAAATTACCGCGAATGGGAGAAAGTGTTGCCGAGGCAACATTGACTGTCTGGCTGAAAGAAGTGGGCGATACTATTGAGATGGATGAGCCGCTATTCGAAATCGCCACAGATAAGGTAGATACCGAGGTGCCCTGTGAAGTCGATGGTATTTTGTTGGAACGGCTTTTTGAGGTAGATCAGGTCATTAAAGTCGGTCAGACGGTTGCGATCATTGAGGTTAAGGGAGATGCCACCAAGGCAGAAGAAGTGCAAGACACCATTAAAGCACAAAAAGCGGCCGTTGCAGCTCTTGAAAGCACTATGGCAGTGGTCAAGGAAAGCGTTGCTGCCCCAGTTCAAGATTACAGTACAACTGTGCGTTTTTATTCTCCCCTGGTAAAGAACATTGCCAAACAAGAAGGTATTCCCGTTTCAGAATTAGACACGATCAAGGGGTCGGGCAAAGAAGGTAGGGTTACCAAAAGTGATATTTTGGCCTATGTTGAAAATAGGAAAGGGAAGAAAATAGAAACAGTTGCTGAAATCGAAGAGGTTGAGACTCCCATCGTTATCAAAAAAACCAGTGCGCCCCAACAGGTGGATCAACAAGTATCTCGAGTGCAATATACGGGATCCGATGAGGTCATTGAAATGACCAGAATGGGAAAATTGGTGTCCAAACATATGGTAAACAGTATTTCAACCGCAGCACACGTACAGAGTTTTATAGAAGTTGATGTGACCAATATCGTAAACTGGCGCACTAAAAATAAAGATGCTTTTGAGAAAAATGAGGGCGAGCGATTGACTTTTACCCCAATTTTTATGGAGGCCGTGGCCAAGGCCCTAAAAAAATACCCGTTAATGAACGTGTCGGTCGATGGTGATACCATACTAAAGAAAAAGAACATCAATATTGGTATGGCGGCGGCCTTGCCCGATGGCAACCTGATCGTGCCGGTAATCAAGAACGCCGATCAATTGAACTTGGTGGGCATGGCAAAAGTAATCAATGACCTGGCCTCTCGGGCAAGGGAAAATAAACTGAAACCCGATGAGGTACAAGATGGCACCTATACCGTTACCAATGTGGGTACGTTTGGCAGTGTCTTCGGTACTCCCATAATCAATCAGCCCCAAGTGGGTATTTTGGCACTGGGTGCTATCAGAAAAATGCCGTCGGTCATTGAGACCAATGAGGGTGATTTTATAGGTATACGCAGTAAAATGTACCTCTCTCACAGCTATGACCACCGTGTGGTAAACGGGGCATTGGGCAGTATGTTCGCCAAAGCGGTTGCCGATTATCTTGAAGCTTGGGATGTTGATCGGGAGATTTAGCAAGACCGTTCAACTAATAAATGGTTCTACTCAGTTCAAAATGAATGAATCCCCGCCTGCCACGCCAGAGGCGTGGTTGTTTTTTTAAGATAGTTATAATTGAAAATATGGTCTTACCCACACAAATAGTGATAGAGCCCTAATAATTTTAAGGATTGCCCCCGTAAACCCGTTCAAAGACTATCTTTGTATAAAAATTAGGAAAGAATGGAGCTAAAACTAACAAAACCCATCTGTTTTTTTGATTTGGAGACCACAGGTACCAATGTGGCCAAAGATCGGATCGTGGAAATAGCCATACTGAAAATTTTTCCCAACGGAAATAAAGAAAGTAAAACATGGTTGGTAAACCCTGAAGTTCGTATTCCTGATGAGGTGATTGCCATTCATGGTATTACCAACGAAAAAGTGGTCAATGAACCCACTTTTAAAGAACTGTCCAAAGAAATTTATACCCTAATAAAGGGAAGCGATCTGGGCGGGTTCAATTCCGATCGTTTTGATATTCCCCTATTGGCCGAAGAAATGCTGCGTGCCGATATCGATTTTGATATGAAAAACGAAGTTTCTGTTGATGTACAGACCATTTTTCATAAAATGGAAAAACGAACCCTTGCCGCAGCCTACCATTTTTACTGTGGCAAAGACTTGACCGATGCCCATAGTGCCGCGGCAGATACAAACGCTACCTATGAAGTGCTTCTTTCGCAGTTGGACCGTTACCCGGATCTCGAAAATAATATCAAAAAACTGGCCGAATTCTCATCGCACAAACGTACGGTTGATTTTGCCGGGTTTATTGTTTGGGACAAGGACGATGAGGAAATGTTCTCTTTCGGAAAACACAAGGGCAAGAAGGTAAAAGATGTACTTGAAAAAGAACCGGGTTATTTTAGCTGGATACTGAATGCGGATTTTCCGTTGTACACCAAAAAAGTGCTGACCCAGATAAAATTGGGCAAATTAAACAACAAGCTAGGTTAGGTGCGCTATATATTGTTCTTCCTCATTGCCGTCTTGCAACTGCATGCGCAAGAAGTTCTTTTTGAAGGCGAGGTTTTCGACCATAGGACCAAAGAGCCGATACCCTATGTGAACCTAAGTTTTTTGAATACCTTAAAAGGAACATCAACTGACGAGCAGGGCTATTTTTTTATGGATCTGCCCGCCTCTTACTTAAAGAACCAAGTGCATATATCCTCCTTGAGCTTTAAAGACACCATAGTGGCTGCCGAACAGCTTTACAAGGCCAAACGCTTCGAGATGGTAGAGGAATCCTTTGAGTTGGACGAGGTGGTGGTCTTAGACAAACTGGGTAACTCTGATGTGCTGAACCCCATAAACAGTTACGGACTCACAAGTGGTTTTTCGTCATCATCGACACCCTGGGTCTTGGCTCTGTACTTCCCCAATATTGGGGCACATAAAAAGTACATTGATAAACTGACCATATTTCTAAAGAAGAGCGAAAACTTTACTAGAAAGTCGGCGAAATTCAGAATACGGGTGTATGATGTGGATCCAACAACTAAAAAACCGGGCAATGACCTGCTTCGAAAAAGTATCGTTCTAGAGCATGATGTGGAAGAAGATTATGTATCTTTAGATCTGTCGGCCTTTAATATCGAAATTCCAGAAAAAGGGGTTTACGTGGGACTCGAATGGCTTTTTGTGCCCAATAACTGGTACCGAAAAACCAAAAAAGACCCCCTGAGCAATAAGCCGGTAGTGGAAGATAGGTTTGCCCCCACTTTTAGGGGTATTTATACCAAGAACCAAAATTTTAAGGTGATGGTCTATGGAATGGGCGAGTGGACCGATTTCAAGGTCAGATCCAAAAACAATACCCATAACTTTATCCCGGCAATCAGTTTGAAACTGAGGAAAGAGTAAATAAAGAGGGGTGAAGGCGGTTATCATTGAAAAGTTAAAAATTAGTAAACAGTAAACAGTTGTCAGACTGAGCGCAGTCGAAGTCAGTGAAGAGTTATAAAGTAACAATGAATGAATGAATGAGTGAGTGAGTGAGTGAGGGAATGAGAGAATGTGCAAT
>JAJRSY010000180.1 GCA_024278565.1 Bacteroidota bacterium | reverse complement strand
TGGGCTGTCTAGAAACAAACAGTAAGTGAACATCTTATTTTTTATATCTCACCAACCCAACCCAAGGTTTGTAAAGCAGATCAACTTTTTGGCTAAGACCAATAAGGTTTCCTTGGCCTACTTTCAAAGAAAGACCTTGGCAGATTTGGATAGTTCTATTGACTCTGGTGTGGCCAGACACAATTTCGGTGAAATACCAAATGCTTCAAGTCCGTTTAAACGTATCTGGACCTACATAAAAACCATAGGGCGTATTAAAAAATTAATCAATACCTCGTCTTTTGATGTTGTTTTGGTCAATAATCTAGACGTGTTGTTGCTCTATGTCTTTTCGGTTTTTACCTTCTTCAAGAGAAAAAACAAGACGAAGGTCGCTATTGAGATATCAGACCTTCGCGGCTATGTCTTCGGTACTGGTTTTATGGCCAAAAGAATGCGCGCACTTGAAAAACGGCTGTACAAAAAGTATATTGACAAGCTTATAGTCACCTCAAAAAAATACTACACCTACCATTTTGAAAAGTTCTTTACCAAAGACGTCTTTGTATTGGAAAACAAATTGCTATCCCAAGAAATAAAAAAAACAGAAACACAAGGCGATCCGAAGACCGAAAAAACCATCATTGGTATAGTGGGTCTGTTATTGCGAAAAGACGAGTACGTACAGCTCTTCGAAACCTATAAAGACGATACCAATGTTGAAATTCATGTTCATGGCAAGGGCCAATACCAAAACGTGGTAGAGGAATACGCAAAAAAACATACCAATATCATCTATTTTGGCCCTTATAATGCCTTTACCGATACCCAACGTATCTACGAATCGTTGGATATCATATATTTGGTCTATGATATTGACCAAGTGTCATTGAACAACCGTTTGGCCTTGCCCAATAAGCTGTACGAATGCATGTACTACCAAGTGCCATTGATGTGCAGTAAGAACACCTATTTAGAGGAAATGGTTCTGGAGCACGGCGTAGGGGTTTCGGTCGAATACAAGCTGCCGGGAGAAATTAAAAACGGAGTGGATTTTCTTATGAAGAATGCCGATCAGATGAAAGCGCATTTTGCGACCCTGCCCGAAAATTTGTACTTGGGCGATGATGACTATAAGAAATTGGAATCTTTTTTAATCGAATAATGAAAACAGTAGAACAAAACCGTTCTCAAAACGATGGCCTTGATGTAGTGTTCTTACTGCTGTTGGGTGTGGTGGCTTCATTTGCGATTCCAAAACTAAACGCCCCTATGGTGGGCCTTCTGTTCGCTGCCCAGTTGTTCGTGCTGCTCAAAAACAGAAAGGTCAATTTTAAGACCACTCGGTATTTTTGGGCCTTGATGGGTCTGTTTGCCTTAAGCCTCATTGGAATGCTTTATACCGAAAACCTGCCGCGAGGCGTTGATATAATTGGGCGTCAGATCAGTTTTCTCTTGTTTCCGGTGTTCTATGCGACCTATCGTGTTAAGAGTTTTTCGGTGTTGTTCAAGACCTATTGCATTTTCATTTTTGTAATGATCTTGATTTGCGAGATTGATACTATCTACCGTTTTTTTTATAAGAGCGATACCTTTCCCCTTACACTAGATCTTTTTCTCTCGTACCGATATACGGGTGCCGAACTCACAAAATCAATCGGCTTGCACAACGCCTATTTTGGCATGTACATTCTGTTCTCGAACGTACTGCTCTTAAGTTGGATGATAAAGACAAAGCGTTCCCTTATTTTTCTGGGGCTGTTTTTGTTGGTTTGCCTACAATCGGTTTTTTTGCTTCAGATGGTCGCCAAAACAGCGATTATTATGAACCTGATTATTGTTGGGGCTTCTATGGTCTATATTTTGATCAAGCAGAAGAAGTTAAAACTCCTTTTGTTTTCGAGCCTTTTACTTATAGTAAGCGCTTCGTTCTCCTATTCCTATTTAAAACTTCCCTTAGAAAGAATTACCGAAAGATTTGAGGAACTCAACCAAGGGGAAAACACAGAACGTGAGACCAGGGTAAAATTATGGAAATCCGCCTTGCCCATTATTAAAGAGAATCTGGTGGTGGGCGTTGGAACGGGCGACGTTGAAGATCAACTTCATGCGGCCTATAAGAAGAACGGCATCTTGTCAAAAAGCAATATACACAACCAGTATTTGGATTATTTGATGAGATATGGCATCATTGGCCTGCTGGTATTTTTATCGATTCTTGGCTATGCTTTGATCCATGCCATCAAAACAGCGAATTATATCTATTTTTGCTTTACCCTGATTATAATCGGATGCTGTTTTACAGAGAATATCTTTAGCAGGCAATGGGGCATTACCTTTTACGCCTGTTTCAATTATCTGTTGTACACATTCGCTAAGAAACGATAGATGGCAGTTACCTATATTTTATTGGTCGTTCTGCTTGCCCACATCGTTCTATTTAGAAAACTGATTTTTAGATGGAACGTGTTCGGGGTGTTTTTTATCGCCACGCTTCTGTTTTCAATAATCGGCATATTGGCCTTTCCGTTTTTTAAGCCTTATTTTATGAAGGCGTTTATATCCTTTAAATTAGAACTGATTACCGATGCCCAGATTGTAAAGACCCAACTTATAGCGACCTTTGGGTTTTTAACCGTACTGTATGCCTATATTTTCGGAATAGTGGGGGTTTACAAAAGATTGAAATGTATCAACCATTTTGATATACCGGAAAAAATCAAGGATAATCTGAGCAGAACCAATTTCTATGTACTGACCATGGCTGTACTTCTGTTTATCTTCATATATCTTTTTATCAAAAGAGACGTATTGGTACTTGGTATTTTAGAGGGCTTATTGGGAAGAAATCCCGATGCCATATTACAATCGAGAACTGCCATTACATCGAGCTATCTCTATACTATAATCATTTATAATGTATTACCGTTTATAACAATAGCCTCTTTTTACCTATCCTTAAAGAGGAAGGTTCTGTTAAATAAGGTTTTATTTGGAATGCTATTTTCGCTGTCGTTTTTTTTGATTTTATCGCTGTTTCAAAAAAGACCGCTAATCATTTTTATGCTTTCGTTGTTTATATCGGGTTTTGTTTTCAAAGAGAACCTGTTTCCGAAAAAAGAAAAGAAAGTAAAGCCAAAGAAAGGAAAAAAGAGGAAGTACATCATGTACCTAAGCGCTCTTTTTGCGCTATTACTGGTGCTGTACTATTCGGCGACCACCTATCAGTTTGAAAACGTTTTTCAGGCGGCCACCAAGCTTTCTGAAATTGTACTGACACGAGTTTTCGGCAGGCTGTCGATTCCCGCATTCTTTTATGTACACTATTTTCCCGAGGTAGGTGATCATTACTGGTTTACCAATATTGGTCTTTTGAGCAAGGTTTTTGGTTTTGAGCATTTTCCTGATACGCAGACGCTGTTCGGTCACTTTTCTACCGTAAAAATGGAAGGGTCCCTTGCCATCAATAGTGTTATGGATTTTTACGGTGCCTTTGGCTATTTCGGCCTGTTGTTTGGCAATATGTTTTTAGGGCTTTTGCTTGCGGCTCTTGACGCGTTCTTGGATCGGTTGGAAAAAAACAGCGTTAATCTAATTTTTATCGTTTTTTGCTTTGTATTTGCTTACTACCTATCGCAGGCCAGTCTTCCCAGAGCATTGTTGGGCTATGGTTTTGCCTTTTTTACACTTGTATGGTTTTTTCTTCAAAAGGGGTTTAAGGTAAAGTTTAGGAGATTGCGATAACGATTCCCCGGTGCTTTACCAGTAGGTATAAAATGAAGCGTTTTGATATTACACACCCCTAAATCCCCTCTTTTTAAGAGGGGAAACATAACTTCCCTCTTAAAAAGGAGGGATTTAGGGAGGTGTTTTTCCCTGCCCGCCCGGCTGGGGCACTTTTATAAGATTGGCAAGAACACCCTGCGCTCTTGGCGCAGGGCTGAATTGCCTTCGTGCGCAGCACGAAAACCGTATTTTTGGGTATGGTCAAAATTACGGAAGGCACTTGGCATTG
>JAJRSY010000179.1 GCA_024278565.1 Bacteroidota bacterium | reverse complement strand
TTGGGCATAAAAAAGCCGAGGCAAAACCTCGGCTATCTCCCTTGTACTCGAGACGGGACTTGAACCCGTACGGACTAATGTCCATTGGATTTTAAGTCCAACGTGTCTACCAATTCCACCACTCGAGCCTGCCTGCCGTGTGCATGGCCTGCCTGCCGTAAGCATGGCGGTCATATCAAGAATGATATGCGCATTGCAAAAAAAAACGCTGACGAGCAGCGTTTTTCGAGCGAAAAAAGGGATTCGAACCCTCGACCCCCACCTTGGCAAGGTGATGCTCTACCCCTGAGCTACTTTCGCATTTGGTAATTCAGGTTTGTCAAGAACTTTACGTTCGTAACAAACGAGGATACAAATTTAATATATTTCTGTAAAATGCAAAGCAATTTCCTTAAAAAGAAAAAGGTTTCCAAAAACCGACCTGCAAGGTTTCCAAAAACCGACCTGCAAGGTTTCCAAAAACCGACCTACAAGGTTTCCAAAAACCTTGTAGGTCTAGGAAGTCGCTTTCTTGTTTTTGGTCAACAAACGCTTGATTTCATTCAATTTCATCAAGGCCTCTACCGGGGTAAGCGTGTTGATATCTAAATTGGTTATTTCTTCCTTTATCTGTTCTAAAAGGGGGTCATCTAAGTTGAAGAAACTCAACTGCATCTCATTTTGTGCGGAAACCAGTGTATCGGTCAGTTCTTCATTGGAGTGTGATTTCTCTAACTTCTTCATGATCTTATTGGCCTTGTGGATCACCTGTTGTGGCATGCCCGCCATTTTCGCCACATGAATGCCAAAACTATGCCCGCTACCACCTTCGGTCAATTTGCGTAGAAATAGGACCTTGTCTTTCAGTTCCTTTACCGAAACATTGAAATTTTTGATGCGTTCAAAAGTTGCGGCCATTTCGTTCAGTTCATGGTAATGGGTGGCGAACAAGGTCTTTGCCCGTGCCGGGTGCTCATGCAGGTATTCTGAAATGGCCCAGGCTATCGAAATACCATCATAGGTGCTTGTGCCCCTTCCAATTTCATCTAAGAGTACCAAGCTTCGTTCTGAAAGGTTGTTCAGGATCGATGCCGTCTCGTTCATCTCTACCATGAAGGTGGATTCGCCCATTGAAATATTGTCACTGGCACCAACGCGGGTGAATATTTTGTCAACGTATCCTATTTTGACAGCATCCGCAGGCACAAAACTTCCCATTTGGGCCAACAGCACTATTAAGGCGGTCTGTCGTAAAATGGCCGATTTACCGCTCATATTGGGACCGGTGATCATGATGATCTGTTGGTTGTTCCTGTTCAAAACAACATCATTCGCAATATAGGCTTCGCTCAAGGGCAACTGCTTTTCAATAACGGGGTGGCGACCGTTGATAATCTCGATTTCGGTAGAATCATTGATGATCGGTTCGGTATAGTTGTTCTCTTTTGCCAATTGCGTAAATCCACAAAGGCAATCGAGCTGTGCGATTTGGTGGGCATTGTTCTGAACGGGCATGATGTATTCGTGCATCCATACCACCAATTGAGAGAACAGTTGCTGTTCAAGGCTTAAAATACGCTCTTCGGCACCCAATATTTTACCTTCGTACTCTTTCAGTTCTTCGGTGATATAACGTTCGGCACTGACCAAGGTCTGTTTGCGGATCCATTCTTCGGGCACCTTGTCTTTATGGGTATTTCGCACTTCGATATAGTACCCGAAAACATTGTTCGATGCTATTTTCAAAGAAGTGATTCCCGTTCGCTCGGTTTCCCGTTCGAGCATTTTGTTCAAATAGTCTTTTCCTGAAAAGGCAAGTCCACGAAGTTCGTCGAGTTCTTCGGAATACCCATCGGCAATGGTTTTTCCCTTGGGAATATGAACAGGAGCCTCTTCATTGAGCATCTCTTTGATCTTTGCCCTTAGCATATCGCACGGATGCAGCTGATCGGCAATCAATTGCAACGCTTCGTTATTGCTTTGCGAGGTCAATTGTTTGATCGGAATCACGGCCTCTAGAGAATTTTTGAGCTGAACCACTTCCTTTGGGTTGATCTTGCCCGTGGCCACTTTGGAGATCAGGCGTTCAAGATCTCCCATTTGTTTTATGTTGTGCTGTAATTTCTGAAGGGGTGATTCTTGTTGGATCAAGTGCGAAATGACCTGGTGCCGCCGCTGTATTTTATCGATATTTTTTAAAGGTAGTGCCAACCAACGTTTCAATAACCGCCCTCCCATGGGCGAAATGGTCTTGTCGATAACATCGATCAGCGTAACGGCATTTAGGTTGTTCGAATGGTACAGTTCCAAATTTCTGATGGTAAAACGATCCATCCAAATATGTTCTTCCTCTGCAATTCGCTTGAGGGTGTTGATATGCTGTAACTGCCTGTGCTGTGTTTCGGACAAATAGTGTAGCACCACACCTGATGCCACAATACCATGGCTCAAATGGTCGACTCCGAACCCCTTAAGGGTATTGGTCTTAAAATGGGCGGTCAAGGTCTCAAGGGCATAATCATCTTGAAAGACCCAATCTTCCATATAAAAGGTATGGAACTGGTGGCCAAAGAGTTCAGAGAACTCTTTTTTATGTTTCTTTGATACCAAAACCTCATTGGGTGCAAAGTTCTGGAGCAACTTATCGATTTGCTCTTCGTTGCCCTCGGCGGTCAAAAATTCACCGGTCGAGATATCAACAAAAGAAACCCCCATCAATTTTCGGCCAAAGTGAACCGTGCACAAAAAATTATTGGTTTTGGCATTGAGAATATCATCGTTCATCGCCACCCCAGGTGTTACCAATTCGGTTACCCCACGTTTTACGATGGTCTTGGTCATCTTCGGATCCTCTAACTGATCGCAGATCGCTACCCGTTGCCCCGCCTTGACCAATTTTGGTAAATAGGTATTCAACGAGTGGTATGGAAAACCTGCCAATTCGGTACGTTCACCCCCATTGTTTCGGTGGGTTAGAATAATGCCGAGAATCTTAGAGGCCTTCACGGCATCTTTGCCAAAGGTCTCATAAAAATCACCGACCCGAAACAACAACAACGCATCAGGATATTTGGTCTTGATGGTATTGTACTGTTTCATCAAAGGGGTAACCTTTTTTATTTTCTTCGTTTCAGACAATTCCAATGCTTTTATTCGTGTATATTTCAAAAACAATCTCTTAAACGAAAATAGTATTTTTGACATGATGATACTACCCATGTTGATATTTGGGGATAACTTTACCGAACATAAATACAAATTCACCTGATAATGCGAAAACTGCAAAATGAGGAATTGGTGCGATTGGATGTTGATGCGTTCAAAGAGGCAAAAAAAAGTCCGATCATACTTGTTCTCGATAATGTTCGAAGTCTTAATAATATTGGCTCTGTATTTAGAACGGCCGATGCTTTTTTGATTGAAAAAATATACCTCTGTGGCATTACGGCCGTGCCCCCACATAAAGATATTCGAAAAACAGCCCTTGGTGCCACTGAAAGTGTTACTTGGGAGTATCGTAGAAACACTCTTGAATTAATCTGTGAGCTCAATAAAAATGGGTATATCACAATAGCCGTTGAGCAGACTGAAAATGCTACGATGCTACAGGAATTGCAGGTTGATTGCTCAAAAAAACAGGTTTTGGTTTTCGGCAATGAGGTAAAAGGTGTAGCGCAAGAAGTGGTTGATAGCTGTGATGGGGTAGTTGAAATTCCCCAATTTGGCACAAAACACTCATTGAATATTGCGGTAAGTGTAGGGGTTGTTGTCTGGCATTTGTGGTCAAAAATTTCACAGCTCCCCAGATAATCAAATCGCTTAAGAATGTTTTGAAAGCGGATAAAAAAAAGCCCGAAAAAATCGGGCTTGAGGTATAGTTTGAGTTAGTTAGTTGCTTTTTCTGCAACTGCAATTACGTAAATTAGTTTGACCTGTACAATATTTTTCTTAAAAAAAGCTTAAAATTTCAAATGAACGGCAAATCGTTGAATTTTATCAATGATGGTTTCATAGTCTTCTGAATTTTGAACAAAGTCCAGTTCGCCCAGTTCTATGATCAAGTTGTTCTGCTCGGGGTAGCTCTTGATAAATTCAAAATAGCCGGTGTTGATGCGTTCAAGATATTCGGGTTCTATGTTTTGTTCATAATCCCTACCTCTTTTTTTAATGTTCTGTAGCAAACGGGCCGTGGTTTGGTACAGGTACACATATAATTTGGGCTTTTTTACCTCTTTGTACATTAAATGGAACAACTTTCGATACAAGGTGAACTCATCATCTTGTAAGGTCACTTGGGCGAAAATCAATGATTTGTAAATATCGTAATCACTGACCATAAAACTTTTAAAAAGATCGTACTGTGAGGTGTCATCGGTGAATTGTTGGTAGCGATCTGCCAGAAAGGACATTTCCAACGGAAATGCGTACCTGTTTTTGTCTTCATAGAATTTTGGTAAAAATGGATTGTCCGCAAAACGCTCCAACACCAATTTGCCATTAAAATCTTCCGCTATTTTATTCGCCAAGGTGGTTTTTCCGGCACCGATGTTTCCCTCGATCGCTATAAAGTTCAGGTTCGAAAAGAGTTCTTTCCTACTTCTGTTAAGGCGATGGGCGGTTTTTTTTAAACTGCCCCGATCCTTGCATTCCTGTAATAGATTTCGGGTGTCTTTATTCAATACAGGGTGATAGAACTGAGGGGCGATATCAGATAAGGGTTTCAGTACAAATTTTCGAAAGGGCAGTTCAGGGTGCGGAATGACCAGATTGTCAGAAAAAAAATGCTCTTTTTCGTAGTACAGAATATCAATATCCAAAGTACGTGGTTGATACCCTTCTTCTTGAAAACGTTCCCTACCCAGTTGTGTTTCGATTTTCAGCAAGGCGGCCAGAAGTGAATGTGGTCGCATATCTGTCTTTATCGAGATACAGATGTTCAGAAAATCATCGGCCTCAAAACCCCAAGAACTACTTTCGTATACAGGTGATATTCGAAGCACTTCGCCAATATTTTTGTGAACGGCAAAGACCGCATCTTGTAGATGGTTGAGTTTGTCTCCCAAGTTGCTTCCAAGCGATAGATAAGCTGTTTTTGTTCCCTCCATATAATAAAAACAAAGTACGTAAAACAAAATCACTTTGGTTATCTTTGAAAGATAATTTTAATAAAGGTACTACTGCGAACCTGCTGGCAGGCTCGCCTGCCGTAGGCAGGTTTAGTGGAAGATTCAGACCAGCCTGCCTGTCGGCAGACCAGTTTAAAATAAAAGGAATGAATGCTTTAATGCGAGAATAGAATAATTATAATCACCTGTATCTCAATATACCACGCCAGAGGCGTAGTTATATATACACATTATTCAAACGCTCATCCATTATATCATTTTAGCATTATTTTAAGATGGTCAAAACTGAAAATAGGATCTTACCCGCACAACCTGCCTGCAGGATAGCGGTAGAACCATAATAACGAACCATATGAATTTTTTACGAAACCTTTTAGCGGCCATTTTAGGCTGCCTTGTTGCCTTTGCAATTGTATTTGTTATGTTTTTTGTTTTCGCCAGTTTGTTGGGCAGTTCAAAGGATAGTATTTCAATTAAAGAAAATTCGGTTTTAGAACTGAAGTTGCAGCGACCTATAAGCGATTATTTGGGAAACAATGCAGAAGATCCCTTTGCAGCTCTTTTTGAACAGGGCCAAGGTTTGGATGAAATATTAAATGCCATAGAGGTGGCCAAGAATGATGATGATATCAAGGGTATAAGTATCAACAATAGCTTTATTATGGCAGGTTTGGCACAGACACAGGCCGTTCGTGATGCGTTGTTGGGTTTTAAGGATAGCGGAAAGTTCATTTACAGTTATGCCGATTTTTATTTGCAGAAAGATTTCTATCTGGCCAGCGTTGCCGATTCTGTTTTTTTGAATCCGGTTGGATTTATGGATTTTAAGGGACTGTCATCAGAGGTCTTGTTTTTCAAAGATCTTCAAGAAAAGACAGGAATAAAGATGGAGGTCATACGCCATGGCAAATATAAAAGTGCGGTAGAGCCATTTTTAGCGAACGAAATGAGCGAGGCCAACAGAACACAGATCCAAGAATTGATAGGTTCGTTATGGAACTCGATGGTAGAGGGTATTTCAGACGGAAGAAATATATTTCCTGATAACCTGAACACCATTGCTGATACCTTGGGGGGTAGAACGCCCGATTTTGCGAAAGCGACCGGACTTATAGATGATACCGTTTTTTATGATCAATACGAAGAAAAGTTAAAGAATGCGGTCGATTCTGTAGTGGATAATGATTTGAACATTGTGCCATTGGAAGATTACGTCGTTCGTTCCAACAAGAAAATAAAGAAAACGGGCAAAGATAAGATTGCCGTGATATTTGCCCAAGGGGAAATCATCTACGGCGAAGGTGGCCCTGATAAAATTGGGCAGGGTATTATGAACGAGGCCATTATAAAGGCGAGGGAAGATGAAGATGTCAAGGCGATTGTGTTACGGGTAAACTCCCCAGGGGGCAGTGCCTTGGCTTCGGATATCATTTGGCGCGAGATTGAACTGGCAAAGGAAAAGAAACCGGTAATTGTGTCAATGGGCAATGTTGCCGCTTCTGGAGGGTATTATATTGCCGTGGGTGCCGATAAGATCTATGCCGAACCTACTACGATAACAGGTTCTATCGGCGTGTTCGGTGTCGTGCCCAACCTTACAGAACTGGCCGCCGATATAGGTGTCAATGCCGAACAGGTGGGTACAAATAAAAATTCAGTCGGTTATTCACTTTTTGAGCCAATGACCGATGGTTTTAGAAATGTGGTGCAAGAAGGGGTTGAGGATACCTACAAAATATTTCTACAACGTGTATCTGCGGGAAGGGGCATTACCATTGCCCAAGCAGATAGCTTGGCTCAGGGCAGGGTGTGGAGTGGGGTGGATGCCAAAAGAATAGGGCTCATTGATGAACTGGGCAATTTGGACGATGCCATTGCCGCTGCCGCAAAAATGGCAGAATTAGAAGAATATGGCATCAAAAAATTACCGAGGTACAAAACGGGTATTGAAAAACTGATGGAAGACCTTGGGGGCGCGGCGGCAAAAACCAAAGAGGGTCTGATCGAGCAAGAGATAGGCGAAAGTGCTTATTCTATTTTAAAACAATTAAAATCGGCAATAGACCAGAAAGGGGTACAAGCGAGAATGCCCTTTGTGCTAGATATTAAATAATTGGGTTGATAGATGACGGCGCAAGATAAAAAGACCGCCCATCAAATCTACCTGTACCTAGGGGCTCTTTTTATCACCTCTTTGGTGGTGTCGAACTTGATATTCCAAAAATTTTTTTATTGGAACCCTTTTGGTGATATTACCGCTTTTGGCGTCTCCCTTTTTGTGATATCTGTCGGAATAGTACCGTATCCCATCACTTTTTTGATCACCGATCTGATTTCAGAAATTTATGGCAAAAAGAAGGCGAACCAGATTGTTACCGCTGGTATTTTTGCTTCCTTTTTTTCTATGGCGATAATTTTGATCGCCGAGGTGGCACCGGCCATTGATAGCTCGCCAATTGATGATGACACCTTTACCAAGGTCTTTGCTCTTTCCCCCATTGCCGTTCTGGCTTCGATGATAGCCTATCTGCTTGCCCAGTATGTTGATATCGTCATCTACCATTTTTGGAAAAAGTTGACAAAGGGTAAACACTTATGGCTGCGAAATAATTTTTCCACTTTTTTATCACAGTTTATCGACACCTTTACGGTAGTTGGCCTTCTATGTGTTTTTAAAGTGTTGCCGTGGAATTTATTTTTTGGCCTTGTGGTCAGCGGTTTCCTTTTTAAGGTTTTAATGGCTTTCCTTGACACCCCTTTTCTCTATTTCTTCGTATATCTTTTAAGAAAACGATTTGGTCTTAAAATCGGGGAGGAAATTAATTTAGATA
>JAJRSY010000178.1 GCA_024278565.1 Bacteroidota bacterium | reverse complement strand
GCATCGACACTTTTGTCGTTGCCTCCACCGCCATCGCCTTCATCTGATTTATTGCAACCGATTACCACTACAGCCAAAAGCATGCATAAAATGTTGTAGGTTTTCATAATGTAAGAGTTTGGGTCCTAAAAAGTCACTTAGCAACAGCGTACATCTTCTGTCGCTGCTCTTTCAAAGACTTGTCAGACATGTACTCTTCGAACGTCATATACCTGTCAATATTGCCTTTTGGGGTCAATTCTATGATTCGATCGGCAACGGTTTGGGCAAATTCATGATCATGTGTCGTGAACAGTACCGTACCCTTAAAATTCTTTAACGAATTATTGAAGGCAGTAATGCTCTCGAGATCCAAGTGATTGGTAGGTTCGTCCAACATGAGCACGTTGGCTCTGAGCATCATCATTCTACTCAACATACACCTTACTTTTTCACCCCCTGACAGTACGGTACATTTTTTAAGGGCTTCCTCTCCGCTGAATAACATTTTACCCAAAAACCCCCTAATGTATACCTCCTCGCGCTCTTCTTCGGTCTTGGCCCATTGCCGCAACCAATCGACAAGACTAATGTTGTTCATGAAATAATCTGAATTATCGGCCGGTAGATAGGATTGGTTGGTGGTAACCCCCCATTTAAAATCTCCTTGCGATGCTTTTCTGTTATTGTTCAATATTTCATAGAAGGCCGAAGTCGCCCTAGAGTCCTTAGAGATAATAGCGACTTTGTCTCCCTTCGACAAATTGATATTTATATTGTCAAATAAAAGAGCCCCATCTTCAGAAGAGGCAGATAAGCCTTCGATATTCAATATTTGGTCGCCAGCCTCTCTTTCGCGTTCGAAAATTATAGCCGGATACCTTCTGCTTGATGGCTTAATGTCTTCTATCTTCAATTTAGACAACATTTTCTTACGTGAGGTTGCCTGCTTGCTTTTTGCCATGTTAGCGCTAAAACGGGCAATGAACTCTTGTAGTTCCTTTGCTTTGTCCTCTGCTTTTTTATTCTGTTGTGCACGTTGGCGTGCGGCCAATTGACTGCTTTCGTACCAAAAAGTGTAATTGCCCGAGTATTGGTTCATTTTGCCGAAATCGATATCGGAAATATGGGTACAGACCGAATCTAAAAAGTGACGGTCATGCGATACCACTATCACCGTATTTTCATAGTTTGCCAAAAAATTCTCAAGCCAGCTGATCGTCTCGTAATCAAGGTCGTTGGTTGGCTCATCCATAATCAGTACATCAGGGTTACCGAACAATGCCTGTGCCAACAACACCCTAACCTTGAGTTTCGCATCAAGCTCGCCCATGTTTACCGAGTGCTGCTCTTCAGAAACACCCAAATTTGACAATAAGGCGGCGGCGGCACTATCTGCGTTCCACCCATCCATTTCCTCAAACCTTACCTGTAGTTCGCCAATTTTATCTGCATTTTCATCGTTATAATCGGCATACAGGGCATCAATTTCTTTCTTGAGGGCATATAGGGGTTTATTGCCCATAACCACCGTTTCTAAAACCGTGGTACCATCATGTGCATTGTGGTCTTGTTCTAAAATAGACATTCGCTTGCCCTGTTCTAAATGAACATGCCCTGCCGTAGGGTCTTGCTGGCCCGAAAGTATTTTTAAAAAAGTGGACTTGCCAGAACCATTGGCACCAATGACCCCGTAACAATTTCCTTGGGTAAAAGATACATTCACTTCATCGAACAACACTCTTTTACCAAACTGTACCGATAGGTTTGAAACGGATAACATATACTTCTCTTTTTAAATTCGTGCAAAAATAAAGAAATATCGGAGATGGTTTTGATTTAAAGTCCGCAATTTCACCCTGATTGTATTCAATACTCGATCTTTTCATTCAATTTAACAGGACTCGCTGATTTTTAACGCACCATTAACAAGAACGAACATAAGGGTTTCTTAAATTTGCATTCAATTCAAGTAGTTATTCGTACTATGAAGAAAGAGTTACTTTATCTGTTTCTTTTTATTTTGGCAGGTTGTAGTAAAGGTGAGAAAAAATCCCCCCATGTTTTTTTTGCTGGGGAGATTGTGAATCCGACCAGCAATTACGTTGTGCTTTACAAAGGTGATGTGGTCATCGATTCGGCAAAACTTGATAAAAACAATCGATTCGTTTTTAAACTCGATTCGGTTACCCAAGGTCTTCACCACTTTAACCATGCCCCAGAATATCAATACATCTTTTTAGAGCAGGGCGATAGTCTTTTGCTCAGGCTCAATACTATTGATTTTGATGAATCTTTGGTTTTCTCTGGTTCTGGATCCGAAATCAACAATTTCTTGTTAGAGCTTTTTTTGGCAAACGAAAATGAGGAACAAACGATTTATGGTTCTTCTTTTGCCCTTGAACCTGAGCTGTTCAGTAGACAAATAGATTCATTACGGACGATTAAATTAAATGATCTACATGCGCTAAACGCCGAAATGGAATTATCTAAAGCAGCAAGGGAAATTGCCAAGGCAAGCATCGATTATACTTATTTTGACTACAAAGAAAAATACCTCTTTGAGCACAGAAAATATACTGGAAAAAAAACCATGCACAAGCTTTCTGATGTTTTTTATGGCTATAGGAAACATATTGACTTCAACAACCATAACCTCAACTACCTAAGGCCCTATTACAATTTTATGAGGTCGCATATAAAAAACCTGTCTTATACAACTTGTTCGCACAAATGCGCCATCAAGAATAATGAGGTGAACAACCAACTACATTTCAACCGCCATAAATTGAGCCTGATCGATAGCTTAGTAAAGGAAACCGAACTAAAAGACAATCTTTTTAGAAATGTTGCTTTTAATTATCTTTTACTGGCCCATGACACACAAAAAAACAACAAAGATTTTATTGAAGATTTTCATTTGCGATCTGGCAACAACAGGCATATTAAGGAAATCGATGAACTTTATGAAGGCATAAGTAACATACAGCCCCAGAAAAAAATTCCGAATGTTCTTGTTGCCAATATCAACGGAGATCCAATAAGGCTGCAAGAAATCGCCAAAAATAAAAAAACAGTATTTTATTTTTGGTCAGGTACCGAAAAAAGACATTTTGAAAATATAGCCAAGAAGGCAATCTACCTTTCCGCCAATAAACCTGACTACACTTTTGTGGGTATTAATTTCAAGACCGATGAAGCTACTTGGAAAGGCATGTTGAACACATCTGGTCTCCCACAGGAAAATCAATATAGAGCAGACGATTTTGATATATTGACCAAAGCTTTGATTATTTATCCGCTCAACAAATGTATTATTACCGACGACGCCAAAATCGTAAATGCATTTTCGACTATGTACGCTGCTTCTTTTTAGTGCGCACCTCAGATAGCTTCGAACAAACCAAAACCTAAAATTTTAAGTTTCCAGTCCTACCTATTCTACACCCCCTCCTATTTATGTGCTTTCTACTTGTTTCCTTTCTGATAATCGGCCAAGAATTTGGCCAAACCAATATCGGTCAAGGGATGCTTCAAAAGACCTTCGATAGCTGATAAGGGTCCGGTTATTACGTCAGCCCCCAATTTCGCACAATCAACAATATGCATGGTATGGCGAACAGACGCCGCTAATATCTGCGTATCAAAAGCGTAGTTGTCATAAATATGACGTATTTCTGCAATTAGATTTAGGCCGTCAGTTGATATGTCATCGAGCCTTCCAATAAATGGGGAAACATAGGTCGCCCCAGCTTTTGCCGCTAACAAAGCCTGACCTACTGAAAATACTAGTGTACAATTGGTACGTATTCCCTTATCCGAAAAGTATTTTAATGCTTTCACCCCATCTTTTATCATGGGTACCTTTACTACAATTTGATCATGAAGTTCAACCAATTCTTCTCCCTCTTTTACCATTCCCTCAAAATCAGTCGAAACAACCTCGGCAGAAACATCACCTTCAACAATAGTGCATATATCAACATAGTGTTTTAAAATGTTGTTTTTTCCGGTAATGCCCTCTTTGGCCATTAATGAGGGGTTGGTGGTCACCCCATCAAGAACACCTAAGGCCTGGGCTTCACGTATTTGATCTAAATTGGCCGTGTCAATAAAAAATTTCATTTTTTTTTTAAATTAAAGTTCAAAGTCAAAACCTTAAAAGGTCATTGCAAAATTACAATTTATAGTACGTTAATAATAATTTTTCGTAAATAGTATCGGGTAATGTATTTTTCAAGAACAAAGATAGTTTTTGGGTAAACGAACCTACTTTATAACGTACTTTGGGTTTTTTGGTTTGTATGATTTTCAATACCATTTTAGCCACCTGAATGGGATCCCCACCACTATTTACATCGTCATTTATCTGTTTCAATGTACTGCCATAGTGTGATTTATAGGGTGAATCTTCTAAAACAGGAGCGTGATAGCGCCCTGTAGCTATATTGGTGGTAAAATCGCCAGGGGCCAAATTTGTGATATGAACCCCAAAACCTTTGGTCTCCATACGCAAGGCTTCGGTAATAAGCTCAATTGCTCCCTTAGTGGCAGAATATATACCACGGTAGGGCAATCCCATATAACCGGCAATTGAGGTGATATTGATGATGAGACCCTGACCTTGTGCTCGCATTTGGGGCAGAACCGCCTTTATAACATGCAAATAGCCGTTAAAATTGGTATCGAAGGCCTTTAAGATTTCTTCATGAGGGGTTTCCTCTATGGGACCGGTGATCCCTATTCCAGCATTGTTCACCACTACATCGAGCCGACCTTCCTTGTCCACAATTATTTGTATGGCTTTCTGAACACTGATGGCATCACACACCTCTATCTCCAAGAGCTCAAAAGAAGTGAAATCGAGCTTGTTCCTCAAATTTCGGGTAGTACCGTAAACTGTAAATCCCTTTGTTTGTAAATACTGGCCGATTGATTTTCCAATTCCTGAAGAACCTCCTGTAATGAGAACTACTTTACGCTTCATAATACCTACAGAATAACAACTATAATCAGAGCAAAAAGTTTCCTTCGAATGTGTTTGCCCATAAAGTGTCTTTGACCGACGAACCAAAAACAATCGAACGTTCTTTGGTTTTTGGGTACAAAAAAAGGCAAGCTACCTACATCGCACCGCTACAACCATATACCCTTGCTGCGTTCCCACCCTGGGGGATTCTACAGGAGCTGGTCGTGTAGGACTTGCCAACTGCAAAGATACAATTTTTTAAATTTTTACAATCGTTTTACGTTCTTAATTTTATGTCAAAAAAAGTTTGCGTTTCGAACTATGGTGTTATTTTTGCTTTCAAACATATCTACATACCAGGTAAACCAAAAACGAGTGCTTCCGTTTGCAGCACAAAAACTTAAGTAATACCACATGAACATGGTTAAATTTTTCACACTAAGCTCCGTTCTACTATTTTTTCTTGGCTGTGGGGAAGGCAATACCTCCGCTGCCTCACTTTTTGATATACAATTGGAAGAAAATAGAAAACAGTTCCAACAAAATGAACGTACCGCAATCAGTATAACCAACAAAAAAAAGAAAACAATCAATAAGGTAACCTACTCCATAGATGGCCATGAACTATCCGTCAATGACGATAAGGTAACCCTAAGTATTCCGAAATTGGGAAACAAAACCCTAAAAGCGGTTGTTGAGTACGAGGGTGCATCCGTAGAAATATCAAAAAAAATAAAAATACTCGCTGCCCATGCGCCCGAAGTGTACACCTACGAGATCATCAACGAATACCCACATGATATAAAGGCTTACACCCAAGGTTTGGAGTTCTACAACGACACACTATATGAGAGCACCGGAAAAAAAGGGACCTCTTGGCTTCGTAAGGTAGATTTTTCAACCGGAAAAGTCATAAATCAGATAGATCTCGACAACTCCTTGTTCGGTGAGGGTATTACTATACTGAACGGTAAAATATATCAATTGACCTGGCAAAGTAGAACGGGCTTTATTTATGACCTGAAGGATTTTAAGAAGATCGATAATTTTCAATACGGAGAAAGCAAGGAAGGCTGGGGCTTGGCAAATGACGGCAGTAAATTGTTCAAAAGTGATGGTACCGAAAAAATTTGGTTCCTAAACCCCGAAACCCTTGTCGAGGAAGGGTTTATTGAAACGGTCACCAACAAATCAATATTCAACAAGACCAATGAGCTCGAATATGTTGATGGCAAGCTATATGCCAACGTATACCAAAAAGAAAGTATGATGATCATCGATGCAGAGAGCGGGGCCATTGAAGGGGTCGTCAATTTTGGCGGACTCAAGAAAAAAGTCACCCAGCACGAAGCCCTCGACGTGCTAAATGGGGTGGCCTATCACCCTGAAAGAAAGACATTTTTCGTGACCGGAAAAAAATGGGACAAGCTCTTCGAGGTAAAAATCAAAAAGAAATAGGCATCGCCATAAAATGGAGACCTTTGAAAAGACATTGACCGTATCGGCAGAAGACCTAGATGAGCTGAACCATGTAAACAATGTACGTTATGTGCAATGGGTCCAAGACATTTCTAAAGAACACTGGCAAGCCTACGCCTCTCTCGAAATACAAAATAGCGTGGTCTGGGTGGTCATTAACCATAACATTGAATATAAAGGGGCAGCCGTATTGAACGATAAGATCAACATACAAACATATATTTCAGAAAGCCGTGGGGCACTATCGGTACGGGTAGTTGAAATACACAATGCCATAACAAAACAGCTATTAGTACGTTCAAGAACCAAGTGGTGCCTGTTGAATGCCAAAACCCTGAGGCCATTGCGAATCTCAGACCCCATAAAACAGATTTTCTTAAAAAAGAGTTTTGATTGAAAGCACCAAAAAACTGAGAAAATCGAGTTTGAACCATGCCCCACAGTTTACCTGCCGTAGGTAGGCCGGCAGGTTTGAGTTTGGTTTTGAACCATGCCAACGGCAGGTTTACCTGCCGTAGGCAGGCAGGCTTGAGTTTTAAACTTAAAACAATATAGATCTAAATGCAAAAGTACCCGATTGCCATAGCAGCCTTGTTGGTCATTGTTCTATGGAGTTCTTGTAGAAAAGATCTCGAATACGCCCCCAGTGCAGGAAATTTGGAATTCTCAAAAGACACCGTTTTTTTGGACACTCTCTTCACAAACATTGGCAGCACCACGTATACCTTGAAAATTTATAACCGTAACCGAGATGATCTTTTGATTCCCACCATCAGACTGGCACAGGGCCAAAACAGCAAATACCGATTGAATGTCGATGGTATTGCAGGAAAAGAATTTCAGAACATACCTATACTTGCCCAAGACAGCATTTTTATTTTTATAGAGACCACATTCGACATTTCAGGTACCGGCGAACTTGAGTTTTTATATACTGGTGCCATTCAGTTTGATTCAGGCGATTTTTTGCAAGAAGTACAATTGGTGACCTTGGTGAAAGATGCCGTTTTCCTGTACCCCAAAACCCTATCAAACGGCACCAAAGAAACCTTGGTCCTAGGGTTGAACGCTACTGGTACTGAAATCAAAGTGGAAGGTTTTTTATTGGAAGACGACCAACTGCACTTCACCAATGAAAAACCATACGTGATCTATGGATATGCCGCTGTGCCCGATGCCCGACAACTGGTCATTGATGCAGGCGCACGTGTTCATTTTCATAAAGACTCGGGTATCATCGTACAAGAAGGTGGTTCCTTGGGCGTGAACGGAGAACTGAGCACCGATCAAGAACTATTGGAAAAAGAAGTCGTTTTTCAGGGAGACCGTTTGTCCGCTGATTTTTCAACCATACCCGGTCAATGGGGCACCATTTGGCTATCGGCGGGAAGCATTGACAACACCATCGACCATTTGACCCTAAAAAACGCTACCGTTGGTTTGTTGGTAGAGGGCGACGGACAGTTGAACTCCCCCACCCTGACCCTAAAGAATACACAGATTTACAATAGCGGCAGTATAAACCTTTGGGCCAAAACAGCCTATGTTACCGCTGAAAACTTGGTTTTGGGCAATGCAGGCACTAGTTCACTGTACTGTAATTTAGGAGGCAAATACTCCTTTGTACATTCCACCATTGCCAATTTCTGGACCAACGGCTTTCGAGATGGAACCGCCCTGAAATTGGACAACTTCAACCCAACAACCGCAGAAAACCGGCTTTCGGCAGATCTTGTAAAAGCCGATTTCACCAATTGTATCATTGACGGCAATAAATTTTTAGAACTGGCACTAAAGAGTAATGAGGCCAATACCTTCGAATATTCTTTTACAAACTGTATGCTAAAATTCAAGGATGATAGCGGACAATTTGATGAAGACCCCTTGTACGACTTTGAGAACACGCTACGCTATGACCAAGTTCTTTTAAACCAATATGCCGATTTCTTTAAGACGGATAGCAACAATTTTAGAACAGGAAACGCATCGGCCGCCAAGGGCAATGCGGATCTTAATACTGCGCTATTGGTGCCCTTTGATATTTTAGGAAACGACCGTACCGGTATACCTGATATTGGGGCATATCAGATAGGGCCCGACAATTAAAGACCAAGACCTGCAAGGTTTCGACCTGCAAGGTTTCGACCTGCAAGGTTTCGACCTGCAAGGTTTTTAAAAACCTTGTAGGTCTTTTATGCCCCGTTTTTTTCGGGGAATGTTCTGGAAGATTCAGATTTGCTCAAAATGAAATTAATGGTAACTGTTCGACCGAAGTGCCCTCTCCCCCCCCCCTTTGTCATTCCGAACCCTCCTATGGCTGGCAGGTGAAGTGAGGAATCACTACCTTTCACCTGTATTGAACCGCAAACAGGGGCCTTCTTGCCAATACTTCGGCTTCGCTCAGTACAAGTAACCGGCCGGCCATCAATTACAAAACGGTATCCGAACAAGCATACCTGCCCGTATCGGCAGGCAGGCGCAGCGATTTCCTGCCCGCCTGCCTAGCCGGCAAGCAAGATCCGGCAGACGGCTCGTGTGGAATAACAAGAGAGGGACTGAATAGTTACGTTATGAAAGATTTTTCTTTCAAATAGCTCATTTATAGCGTATTATAAACCAAAACCTTGGTTTTTATAAGGTTTTTAACTGTTCGTTTCTGGTGTACAATTCCTAATTTGCAGTCAAATTGATGTCAAGCCGTGGAGTTCACCTATACCGTTATCGATGCCGATGCCACCTCTAGTCTGCAATTGCAGCACCAGCTAGGGCAGTATGGTGATTTTCAATGCGCAGCGACGACCACCAACAGTACTGATGGTTTGAACGCCGTTCTTAAATTTTCTCCCGATCTTGTTTTTATCAACCTCAATGAAGGTGGCAACGGTTATTTTCAAATGGCTAAAGAACTGCACCAATACCTGGCCCATATACCCCTGCTTATCGCCACCTCACAAACCAAGGCCCATGCCTACGAGGCCATAAAAAATGGTTTTTTTGACTATTGGCTGCTCCCCTATGATGAGTTTGAGATCAGAAAATCAGTATTTCGCCTCAAAAAACAACTGCCCAAAGAAGAAAAACCCCAAACCGTTTGCCTGCAATCGTACAGTGATTTTCAATACCTGAACACCGATGACATTCTTTACCTAGAAGCTGACAACAATACCACCGGCTTTGTGATGAAAGACGGCAAGGTCTACAATGCCTACAAGACCCTAAAGACCTTTGTGGACCAAATGCCCGATAATTTTGTGCGCATACACCAGAGTTATATGGTGAACACCAACTACGTATCGCACATCAGCTACGGCAAGGCGGTCTGCACCCTAAAACAGCACAAGCTGCAACTGCCCTTTTCAAGATCGTACCGCAAGAACATTGACCAGCTCAAGCAACTGCTTACTAAAAATACGATCTCGTTCGTGAATTGACCCGATTCTCTCAGATTGGGGTAGAACACTCACACACCCGCCC
Source organism: Bacteroidota bacterium (assembly GCA_024278565.1). Taxonomy (GTDB): domain Bacteria; phylum Bacteroidota; class Bacteroidia; order Flavobacteriales; family Flavobacteriaceae; genus Maribacter_C. The sequence goes on along the minus strand of JAJRSY010000178.1, from coordinate 215 downwards.
ACTACACTTCTACAAGGTTTTACCCACAAAAAAGACCAAGAGGCTTTATTAGCTTTACAATCTAATAAAAATAACTTTTTAACTTCAAAAAAACAATATTATGAAAAAAACAGTAAGTATTTTAGCCGTAGTACTATTCACGATTGGCATGTTCGCCACACAAACAAACGACCTACTCGAAAAGGCTTTTGATATTGAAACTGCCCTGGCCTGTG
>JAJRSY010000177.1 GCA_024278565.1 Bacteroidota bacterium | reverse complement strand
TTAATATTTTGGCGTTGAACATTTTTCCGTTTGTTGCCGCTCCCTTAATCAAAGGCATTGTGCATGTCGATAATAAGGCTTTTAATGTACTAATGGAAGAACGAAAAACCGAAGTGGCCGAATTTATAATCAATTCAATAAAAATGTAATCAAATGAGAAGAATAACATCCTTTATATTTTTGTCTCTCTCACTTGGTGTTTTTGCCCAAGAACAGCTCACTTTAGATGAATGTTACCAATTGGTTACTATAAATTATCCTTTGGCACAACAAAGTGGGTTATTGGAAAAACAAAATGCCATCGAGCTTGAAGTGATCGGTGCCGAAGCATTGCCGCAGTTGAATTTTTCGGCACAAGCGACGTACCAGTCCGATGTCATAGAGATTCCTATTCCCAATGCAGGCATAGAACCTCTAAACAAAGATCAATACCGCGCAACGGTTTCGGTAAATCAATTGATCTATGGTGGCGGACAAGTTAATGCGGCCTTGAATGCCAAGTCTTCTGTATTAAAAACACAACAGAAGCAGGTAGAAGTCAATTTATACCAATTGAAAAAGCAAGTGAACCAATTGTACTTCTCGGTGCTATTGCTACAAGAGAAAGACAACTTGCTGAACTCTAAAAAAGAACAACTGCAAGCAAAATTAAAAGAAGTAAAATCAGGTATCGAAAACGGAATGTTATTGCCAACATCCGATAAGACACTGGAAGCCGAACTGCTGAAAATAAATCAACAGTTTTTAGAAATAGATCTGAACAAGACTACCTTGATCGAAAACCTGTCATTACTTATAGGCAAAACCCTTTCTACGAAGGTTCACTTTCAAGATCCACTTATCACTACAGTATCGAACAGCATAATAAGCCGTCCTGAGTTAGACTTGTTTCAGCTTAAAAAAGAAGAAATAAAAAATTCTGAACAACTCCTTTCAAAACAGAATTCCCCTAAACTCATAGGTTTTGCCAATGGGGGTTATGGCAATCCCGGACTAAATATGCTCGATAATTCATTTCAAGCATTTTATACTGTTGGCGTAAAATTGAATTGGAAGGTATTTGATTGGAATGCAAACAAAAAGAAAAGAGAATCTTTGGCAATCAATAAAGATATTATAGATAATGAAACGGTCCTGTTCGAGCTAAATACCACTATGGAATTAAATCAACAGCAATCGGAAATTGAAAAATTATCGGGTTTTATAGCTTCCGATTTAGAAATCATCCAATTGCGAAAAGAGGTATTGCAATCGGCAGAATCTCAATTGCGTAACGGGGTAATTACTTCTTCGGCCTATATAACGGAATTGACCAATCTATACGAAGACCAAAACAATTTAAGTGCCCATAAAATTCAACTTTCGTTGGTGAAAGCAAATTACAACATAACAAAAGGACAATGAAGAACAAGATGAAACATACATATACAATAGCAATTTTAGGCCTTGTGGCAACAACCATATTCTCATGTAGCGACGGCAATGATAGCGCAGATGGTTATGGGAATTTTGAAGCTACAGAAACAACTATTTCAGCAGAAAATAATGGAAAGCTAATGCTTTTTACCGTAGAGGAAGGTCAAGAATTGGCCAAAGAAACTTTTGTGGGTTATATAGATACCATTCAGCTAAGTTTAAAACGAGAGCAACTAATTGCTTCAAAAGTGGTAATAGCTTCAAAATCAAAAGGAGTCTTGTCTCAAATAAATGTACTGAACGCACAACTTAAAACGGCAAACATCAATAAAAACAGAGCTGAAAATCTAATCAAAGACAATGCGGGAACCCAAAAGCAGTTGGATGATGTTTCAGGAGAGATCGATATCATCAAACAACGCATTAAAAGTGTGGAAACACAGAACGCCCCGGTTGTCAATGAAATGAAAAGCATACATGTGCAGATAAAACAGTTGGAAGACCAGATACAAAAAAGCAAGATTATTAATCCGGTAAGCGGAACCGTTTTGGTAAAATATGCAGAACCCAATGAGATTACCGCTTTTGGAAAACCATTATATAAAATAGCGGATTTAAGCACCATGCAACTGCGTGTCTACATTAGCGAAACACAACTTTCAGGAGTTAAGATAGGACAGGAGGTTACCGTTAAGATCGATGCTGGTGAAGATATGAAGAGCTATACCGGAACTATTACCTGGATCGCTTCGGAAGCTGAATTCACGCCAAAGATCATTCAAACAAAAGAAGAACGGGTCGCCCTTGTGTATGCCGTAAAGATCAATGTAGTAAACGATGGAAGCCTAAAAATCGGAATGCCAGCAGAGATGTGGGTTAAAACAAATAATCAGTAAGCAGTCCTATTTCGATAATTATCGGAATCGGTAGAACATTGGAAAATAATAATTTTAAACTAAAGATAATGAAAAAGACAGTCATCGCAATCGCTTTTCTTTCTGTAGCATTAATGAGCTGCAAAGAAAGAAAGAAAGAAAAAGCATATTTGGATATGCCTTCTGCTGATACAGAAGTGGCCATAACAACCAGCCTGCAAACAAACGAAGGCTATACCCTGATGAAAACGAACTGTTACGTATGCCATAACCCGAATACAGCATCACATGATGACATCATTGCCCCACCTTTTGCGGCAGTAAAAAGACGCTATAGCAAACAGTATTCGACTAAAAAAGAATTTACAAATGCTTTAGTTGATTGGGTACAGAACCCAGACGAGGAAAAAGCCCTGATGCGCAGTGCGGTAAATAAATTTAAGGTAATGCCCAAAATGGATCTAGACTCAGAAGTTCTTCAAAAAATCGGAGACTATTTGTATGACAATGAACCTGAGCAACCCGAATGGTTTGAGGCTCACATGAACGAAAAACACGGGGCTGGTAAAAGAAAGCACTAAAACGCACATATAATCACCTAATCATAAATATATCAAAATCATGAAAAAAATAGTACTAGTAACCGTTCTATTCTCTATTGTATTAACAAGCTGTAACGATACAAAAAAGAAGGTCGTTGAGCCTACGGCAAAAGAACAAGAGAAAGAAAAAACAGCACACGAAGAAAACACTATTAATAACGATTGGATACATGACATAGCTTTGGATAACAATGCTAAATGGAATGCGAACATTGAAACCACTCAAGGTGTTAATGCGATGCTGAAACTTATTGAAGAGCGTACTCCTGAAACAATTGAAGACTATCATTTTTTAGCCACTAAATTGAGTGATGTAAAGAACACCGTTGTAAAAGAATGTACCATGAAAGGCCCATCTCATGACAATCTTCACATTTTTTTACACCCCTTGATCGAAAAAATAGATTATCTTTTAGAGATAACATCAACCGAAGAAGGTGCAGAAATAACGGCAAGTATAAAAGAGAATCTAGCAGCTTACGAGCATTATTTTCAATAAGAAATGAGTATTACCATCAGTAACATATCAAAATCATATAAAGAAGTTAATGCCTTGAACAACATTTCTTTTGAGGTAAAGAAGGGCGAATTATTTGGATTGATAGGGCCTGATGGAGCGGGAAAAACCACCTTATTTAGAATTTTGACAACGCTTTTAATCGCAGATGAGGGAGAAGCAACAGTAGCCGGTTTTGATGTGGTCAACGATTACAAGAGCATTAGGAACCATGTAGGTTATATGCCCGGAAGATTCTCTTTATATCAAGATCTGACCGTTGAGGAGAACCTCAACTTTTTTGCTACCATTTTCGGAACCACCATTGAAGAAAACTATGATCTGATCAAAGATATTTATGTTCAAATAGAGCCCTTTAAAAACCGTAGGGCAGGCAAACTTTCTGGAGGAATGAAACAAAAACTGGCATTGAGCTGTGCTTTGATCCACAAACCAAAGGTGCTGTTTTTAGACGAGCCCACCACAGGGGTAGATCCGGTGTCACGTAAGGAATTTTGGGAAATGTTAAAACGGCTTCAGCAAAAGGGAATTACCATTTTAGTGTCAACACCTTATATGGATGAAGCGGCATTGTGCGATCGTATTGCATTGATTCAAGACGGTAAGATATTGGAAATCGATACCCCAGAAGAAATTGTAAAGCATTATCCAAAAACACTGTACAACGTACGTGCCAACAAAATGTACGAACTTATTGAAAACCTTAAGGGTTATGAGCATCAATACAGCGTATATCCCTTTGGGGAATTTGTGCATTATTCAGATACTAGGGCCGATTTTGATCCAGAAGCCCTAAAACAATATTTAGAAGCAAAAAAACTAACGGACATCATTATAGAAATTACAGAACCAACCATAGAAGACACCTTTATGGAATTAGCAAAGTAAGGCCTGCAAAATTTTGAAATCCAAACCTACTAGGTTTTTGAAACCTAGCAAGTCTGAACACAAACTCAAATGAAAAAAGAAAACGTCATACAAGCAAAGAACCTAACTAAAAAATTTGGTGATTTCACCGCTGTGGATGCCATTACTTTTGAGGTGGGCCAAGGAGAGATATTTGGATTTTTAGGAGCAAATGGAGCTGGGAAAACTACAGCTATGAAAATGCTTATCGGTATTTCGATCCCGACTTCGGGTGCAGCGGAAGTTGCCAATTTTGATGTATTCACACAAGCCGAGGAGATTAAGAAGAATATTGGCTATATGAGCCAAAAATTTGCCCTGTACGATGATTTGACGGTTAAGGAAAACATTACGTTCTATGGAGGGATCTATGGCTTATCACGAGAACGGATCAAAGAGAAAAGATGTCAATTGGTCGAAGAATTAGGGCTGCAAGAAGTCGTTGATGAATTGGTTAGCTCTTTGCCTTTGGGCTGGAAACAAAAACTGGCCTTTTCAGTGGCTTTGTTGCATGAGCCGAAAATCATTTTTTTAGATGAGCCGACAGGTGGTGTGGATCCCATTACCAGAAGGCAATTTTGGGAAATGATCTATAAAACCGCCAACGACGGAACCACTGTTTTTGTAACCACGCATTATATGGACGAGGCCGAATATTGCGACAGGGTATCCATTATGGTAAATGGTAAAATCGAGGCATTGGATACGCCTAAAAAACTCAAAGAACAGTTTGAAGCAGAGACCATGAACGATGTATTCTTAAAATTGGCAAGAAGCCCATCCCCAGCCCTTCCCAAAGGGAAGGGAGAAATAAATAGTAACCTAAACGAATACGAACTAAAAAAATCCTCCCCTTTGGGGCGTTAAAGAGGTCTTATGAAACGATTTATAGGCTTTGTAAAAAAAGAATTTTACCACATCTTTAGAGATCGGCGGTCACTGTTCATCCTTTTTGGAATGCCCATAGCACAGATCATGCTTTTTGGTTTTGCTATAACCAATGAGATCAATAATGTTGATATTGCCGTTTTGGACCATTCAAAAGATGCGACCACTCAAGAAATCATCAATAAAATTTCGGCCTCAAAGTATTTCAGCTTAAAAGAAATTATTGAACGAGAGGTTGATATTGAATCCGTATTTAAAAAAGGAAAAGTAAAAGCTGTCCTGGTTTTTGAAAAAGATTTTAGTAAAAAATTCATCAAAGAGAATCATGCAACCGTACAAATAATAACCGATGCTACAGACCCGAATACCGCAAATACCATCAGTAATTTCACCAGTTCAATTTTAAAAAAATACCAGCAAGAGCTCAATAAAGATGTACAGATAGCGTATCAGATCGTTCCACAAACCAGAATGAACTACAATCCTGAACTGAAAAGTGTATTTATGTTCGTGCCGGGCGTAATGACCATAATTTTAATGCTGGTCTCTGCAATGATGACTTCCATTTCAATCACCAGGGAAAAGGAATTGGGCACTATGGAAATTTTATTGGTATCACCCTTAAAACCCTTTCAAGTAATCGTAGGCAAGGTAATACCTTATATTTTCTTATCGGTAATCAATGCTATAGTCATTGTACTGCTGAGTATTTTCATATTTAAAATGCCTATTCAGGGTAGTTTGTTTCTATTGGGCGCAGAGAGCGTTTTATTTATTGTCAACGCACTGTCTTTAGGAATTTTGATCTCGACCATTTCAAAAACCCAGCAAACGGCAATGATGGTTTCTTTAATGGGACTTATGCTGCCCGTAATTTTATTGTCCGGATTCATTTTTCCCATTACAAGTATGCCCTTGCCCCTGCAGCTTATCAGTAACATAATACCTGCAAAATGGTTTATCATTATTTTAAAAGGGATTATGCTAAAAGGTGTAGGGCTCGCCTATTTATGGAAAGAAACATTGATTTTATTGGCGATGACCCTGTTCTTTATTGGTGTGAGCATCAAAAAATATAAAATCAGATTGGAGTAAGCCCCACCCCCTGCCTGTCCGGCAGGCAGGCTAACCCTCCCCGAAGGGGAGGGAATTCGGGGCGAAAAAGATAAAGGCATCATGAAGACAATAGGTTACATTGTACAAAAGGAATTCAAGCAGATCTTTAGAAATAAGGGCATGCTCCCCATTATATTTGTTTTGCCTTTATTGCAACTCATCATCTTATCGAATGCTGCGACCTTTGAGGTAAAGAACATCAAGTTCTCGTACATAGATAAAGATCATACATCAGCCTCTAGAGCTTTGATCGAAAAGTTCAACGCCTCGAATTATTTTAATGTGATTACGGATTTTCCCTCAGAGACATTGGCAAGTTCGGCCATGTTAAAGGGCGAAGTTGATGTGGTGTTGGAAATTCCCCGTTTTTTTGAACGCAATCTGTTAAAAGAAAAACATACTGAAATAGCGGTTACGATCAATGCGATCGATGGTGCGGCGGCAGGTGTCGAGAACGTGTATATCAATCAAATCGTACAAGCTTACAATAAAAAAATACAGGTAGGACCTATGCAGCCCTCCAACCAAATGGGCATGCCCAAAAACATTGTGACCATACCTTCTTTTTGGTATAACAAAACCTTAAACTATAAGACCTTTATGGTGCCCGGTATTTTGGTGTTACTGGTAACCATGATCACACTTTTTTTATCGGGAATGAACATTGTACGTGAAAAAGAGATCGGAACCTTAGAGCAGATCAACGTAACACCCATTAAAAAGAGTCAGTTTATAATTGGTAAATTATTCCCGTTCTGGGTAATAGGAATGGGACTTTTGACCACCGGATTGATTATTGCCAAACTCATTTTTGATGTACCCATGGTGGGTAACTTAGGGGTAATGTACCTATATACCGCCGTCTATATTCTTGTAATTCTTGGTATTGGCCTTTTCATTTCAAACTATACCGATACACAACAGCAAGCCATGTTCATTGCCTGGTTTTTTGTTGTAATCTTTATTTTGATGAGCGGACTCTTTACGCCTATCGAGAGTATGCCCGAATGGGCCCAAATATTGACCGAGTTCAATCCCATAAAATATTTTGTGGAAGTAATGCGTATGGTCATGCTCAAAGGCTCGTCGTTTATAGATATTCTTCCGCAGTTTTCAAAGACCTTATTGTATGCACTAATAATGAACGGTTTGGCGGTCTGGAGCTATAAAAAGGCGAATTGACAACTAATAAAGACCCGAAAAATGAATCTAGAACACAAAAGTAGACTGTCTAAAGACGAATCATTATTTGTACGGGGACCTTTATCTAGGTTTAAAGAGTTGCTATTTTCATTTAAGGTACAGTATAATTTCATCAAGGCATTTCGTAAGATGCATTTTGTGGGTCCTTGTGTTACCATTTTTGGATCTGCTCGTTTTACCAAAGAAACCGAGCATTATAAAAATGCGGTGAGAATTGGCGAAGCACTATCTAAACTTGGTTTGACCATTATGACAGGAGGCGGGCCAGGAATCATGGAAGCTGCAAACAAAGGTGCTTATGAGGCTGGTGGATATTCGGTGGGCTGTAATATTATTCTCCCTTTTGAACAAAAACCAAACCCCTACCTTCATAAATGGATCGATATTCCCTACTTTTTTTTGCGCAAGGTCATTCTTATAAAATATTCGTATGCTTTTGTGGTAATGCCGGGTGGCATTGGAACTTTAGATGAGTTATTCGAGGCACTTACGCTCATTCAGACCAAAATTATTCAAAATTTTCCCGTAGTGATTTTTGATTCTGAATACCACAAAGAATTATGTCAGCATATTCAAATAATGGCAGAAAATGAAAGCATTAGCCCAGAAGACATGAATTTACTGTTTGTAACCGATTCGGTAAACGATTTGATAACACATATCGAAACACATGCCATTAAAAAGTTCGGGTTGATAGAAAAACGGTACAGGCCAAAATGGTGGTTTGCCGAAAACAGATAACAAGGTTTAAAACGATGAAAAAAAGTAAACTGTTCAAATATGGTGTTGCGCTTATTTTAACGACATTTGGGTTATTGACCCTATTTTTAAGTAGTACTGTACTATTTGACTGGTTTGGCATTAGAGAAAAACAAGGCAACTACGTACTACTGGTAATCTGGGCCAATTTTGTTTGCGGCTTCCTCTATTTATTTGCCGTGTATGGGCTTGTCAGGCTAAAAAAATGGACTATTAAGCCGTTGATAGGTGCTCTTATAATTTTGGTTTTGGCGGGGATCGGACTTTTTTCACATATCAATTCAGGAGGGCTTTATGAAACAAAAACTTTAGGAGCCTTGTTTTTCAGAGCCACCATCTCTCTTATTTTCATTCGCCTTACCTATTCGATAACTAGAAAATGAAATACATGCTTAAAAAAATATCCATACTGATTATCGGAATACTTTTTATGTCTTTTAATCTTCAAAACAATGAAAAAACCCATTCTTTGACGGTAACCGTAAAAGACCTACGAAATTCAAAGGGTGTAGTTCAATTTGCTATATACAATAAAGAAGGTTCTATACCTGATGAAAAATATAAAAAGTATTATAAAAAAGATATAGCAGCTATTTCGAATAATACCGCAACTATAACCTTTAACGATTTACCTAAAGGCAGGTATGCGATAAACATTCTACACGATGAAAATGAAAATGGCAAAATCGATAAAAAATTCATTCTTCCAAAAGAAGGTATTGGTTTTTCAAATTATGAATCTATAGGAATAAGCAACCGCCCTAAGTTTTCTAAAGCAAGTTTTGAGATGAATTCTAATACCATAAAAGTTATAAAGGTAATTTATATGTGATGAAGCAAAAAAACAATTTCAAAAAAAGCACTTACAAGTATTTTCATACTTCTTTTTTGATATACTTCCTTTTTGCTTATGGTTATTCTCAAGAAAACAACAACAGCTTTCCACAACTTGATATATCAAAAATAGCATTAATCAACCAAACAGATAGTTACGTTACTTTTCCAACAGATATTGGAAATATCGCACCACTTATGTTTGAAGCCAATATCAGTCCGAGCTTTATTATAAGGCAAAGAAAAGATTCAAGATTAATGGCTACACTTACTGCCCAAGTGATTATTAGAATGTATAACGAAGAGTCTTTTCCTGTACGAACGCCAAGCTATATACCTCAAGTCTCATTTTATTATTTGATGGGCAATAAACAATCAAAAACCCACAATACACTTTTCGGAAGAGTCGCTCATCATTCTAATGGCCAAGATGGTAATTTCTATGATGAAAACGGACTTATTAATTTACAATCAGGAAATTTTGCGACAAATTTTTTTGAAATAGGCATTATAAAAACGTCACATAGCAGTACTTTAAACGCAATCAAGTTTTTTAAAAGTTCAATTGAAATCCATCCTAGAAGTTGGATGTTGGAAGAACTACATGGTCAATATAGCGGACTTCGATGGCATAATGCCTTTACGGCATTTAAATTACCGTTTATCAATTCTGGTAAAGATGAAAGCCCAAACTTTTCTTTAAAGGTGGAAACAACTTTAATGCTCGATAATTACAATAATTTAAACACCTTTGATTTTGATCGGTTAAACGCAAGCCTAACATTGTATTATCATCCAAAATTTCTAGAAGACATTGGCTTATTTGTTCAATTTTATCACGGAATGGATTATTATAACATCTATTTTAACCATCAAGTTGATATGATCCGGTTCGGAATTATGACCGAGATATTAAGATTCTAAATCTAAAAAAATGAATGAGGCACCTATTTATATTAAAAAATATTCTGGTGAATTGGAACAATTCTCCTTTGAGAAATTAAAAAAATCACTCCAAAGAAGTGGTGCCTCGAATGATATAACCAATTCGATTATCAAAACGTTGGGCCCACAACTTTATGACGGGATCAGTTCAAAAGAAATTTATAAAAAAGCGTTTCGTTTATTAAAAAAATCTAATAGTATCTGTGCTTCAAAATACAGTTTAAAAGAAGCCATTTATGATTTAGGCCCAACAGGCTATCCCTTTGAACGGTTAGTTGGCGCAATCTTAAAAAACAAAGGGTATAAAACACAGGTTGGCCGAGTATTGAAAGGTGAATGTGTGACTCATGAAATCGATGTTTTGGCGGAAAAAGATGGAAATACTTTTACCATAGAATGTAAATTTCATTCAAACGGAAAAACTGTAAGTAATGTGAAAATTCCCTTATATATAAATTCTAGGTTTTTGGATGTTCAGAAAATGTGGAATGCCAGCCCTAACAAAACAACATATTTAAAACAAGGATGGGTAGTAACCAATACTAGATTTACAGAAGATGCTCTCAATTACGGAAAATGTGCCGGGTTGGTACTCCTAAGTTGGAACTACCCTGAAGATAACGGTATCAGCAAAAATATAGATCAATACAGACTCTACCCTATTACCACATTGACCTCCCTTACAAAAAGGGAAAAAGAACTCCTTATAAAAAAAGACATTATTCTAACCCAAGAGCTTTTATTTGCAACAGATGTACTAAAGCAATTGCATTTTTCAACAACTAAAATTGAAAAAGTTTTGTCAGAAGCACAAAAATTATGCGATATTCATCCTTCTTAACAATCTACTCGTCATAAACAATTTGGCAATCAAGCGTTAAAAAAGCGAATTGACCAATACTTACTGAGAGGGGATGCTTGTTTAGAACTTCACATTTTCACTCCTATCCAATTATTTTGAACTAGGTTTATAAGTCTTCCCTTTCCATAAGTATAATGGTTTATAAAGTGTTCACAGTACTAGGTAACCAAAGTTACAGACTAGTATCACGTCAATTTAATTATGGAACAAAATGATGAGATAGTTTTTTATAAGCATCTCGTTTTGTAAACCCCCATTTGATCTTTTTCTTTTGTTTGTTTTTTTCTTTGGTCCATTGT
>JAJRSY010000176.1 GCA_024278565.1 Bacteroidota bacterium | reverse complement strand
GCTTATAGAAAAAGAGCTGGTTCCGAATCTCGGAACCAGCTCTCTGCTAGCAATTACGCTATCGCACCAAGCGATTATTCCTTGTCAAGTTGCTCCGCAGCAGAGCTTGACTCCGCTTCATCGTGGTACTGCAAATATAATAATTATCTATCTTTAACAATCTAATAATCTTCCGCTTTAACGGGAGAAAGAGTCAACCTGTTTCAGGACGCGACCCTACATCTCCAATGCCTTCTTCACCCCATTATCCATCAACAACTCCTGTGGGTTTTCCAATGCTTCTTTTACGGCGACCAAAAAGCTTACAGATTCTTTACCATCAATGATCCTATGGTCATACGATAGGGCCACGAACATAATGGGGGCGATAACAATGGCACCATCTCTTACAATAGGCCGTTCTACAATATTGTGCATACCTAAAATCGCACTTTGGGGCGGATTGATAATTGGAGTAGAGAGCATTGAGCCGAACACCCCGCCATTGGTTATGGTAAAAGTGCCCCCCGTCATTTCATCAACGGTTATCTCTCCTTCACGGGCTCTGATCGCCAAACGTTTCACCTCTGCCTCAACACCTCTAAAGGTAAGGTTTTCAGCATTTCGAATGACAGGAACCATCAAACCCTTTGGACCTGACACGGCAATACTTATATCACAAAAATCATACGAAACCATCTCTTTGCCATCGATCATTGAATTCACCGAAGGAAACAGTTCCAATGCCCGGACCACCGCTTTGGTAAAGAAGGACATAAAGCCCAAACTTACACCGTGCTTTTCTTTAAAAGCCTCTTTGTACTGCTTGCGCAGTTCAAAAATAGGAGACATATCAACTTCGTTGAAAGTGGTCAGCATGGCGGTCTCGTTCTTTACCATTACCAAACGTTCGGCCACTTTTCTGCGCAACATAGAAAGTTTTGAGCGTGATTGCCCTCTTTTGCCACCGGTTGGGCTGCCCATTGACGGGGTGGCGTTGACCGCGTCGTTCTTTGTTATTCTACCGTCTTTACCGGTGCCTTTTATCGTGCTTGGATCGATTCCCTTTTCGGTCAGTATTTTTTTGGCTGCGGGCGAGGCCGTTCCCGAAGCGTAGGTTTCTTTGGTCGGGGTAGGTTTTTCTTCTTTTTTGACCTTTTCTTTCGGAGTCTCTTTGGCTTCTTCCTTTTTAGCGGTGCCCCCTTCTGGTTTGGCCGCACTGGTATCGATCAGGCAAACCACTGCACCCACGGCAACGGCATCACCCACTTCTGCCTTTAAGGTTATTGTTCCGCTTTGCTCGGCAGGCAGTTCCAAAGTTGCTTTGTCCGAATCGACCTCGGCCACTGTCTGGTCCTTTTCTACATAGTCGCCATCTTCGACCAACCATTCTGCGATCTCTACCTCGGTAATGGATTCCCCCGGAGAGGGAACTTTCATTTCTAAAATCATTCTTTATGCGTTTAATTTATGTTCTTTATAAAATCTTCTTTTACGGGAAGGTAATCTTCCTTTTCTTCACCGTTGACCAATAGTTTGTCAAAATACAACTTGGCTCCCGTAGAGTTTATCATTTCCAAATCGTTTTGCAAGCTCAGATGAAGGTGTGGTTCTGAGGAATTTCCTGAGTTGCCACAAAGCCCAAGTACCTCGCCTTGTACCACATCTTGCCCTTCCTCTACCATTATGGACCCCTTTTTCAAATGGGCATATAAAATGAACTCATTGTTCGCCGTTTCCAAAATTACGGTATTTCCCGTTAGTTGTTCTGGATTTAATTCTCCGGGGGTGTTATCTTTCACTCCAGTAATCACTTTTGCCACCCTTGCGTCGCAAACCGAAATAACCTCCTTCCCAAAAACATAATAGCTTTCATTGTCGGATGCATCCCCTTTATAAGATGACCCATCGGCAACCATAACCATATCATACGCAAATTGCTGGCTTATTTCGGCAACATGGTAATTTTGTTCAACTGTAGTGCCTCCCCAAAAAACAAAGCACTCTTCATTAAAAGGCACTATCATTTTGGTCGTATTTCTTTCAAAAACCAATAAATCCAAAGGTTTTGGGGGCGAAATAAAGAGTCCGTTTATTTGGTTTTGGGGATTTAACGATATCGTTATATCGGCTATTGACCTTTCAAAGGATGTTCTATACACATGGGCACCTTGTTTTAGTTCATAAAACTTCATTTCATTGATATTGCCCATCAGAGCACTTACGTTTTGATCAAAAAACCGAATGGTCTGTTCTCTCGGCATCGCCTTCTTCATATCATCATCGAACAAACCAAATACCCTCTCGTAATCACCATTATTGTACAGCGACATGAATTCAGAAGCGGCATTGGCATAATTGCCCAGCTCTTCCTGCCCTTGTGCAAAAGACCAGCAACTTATGAACAATACAACGGTAAAAATTAATTTCATATGTCTTATTATAATTAATACGAGAATGATTGAATGGGCAAACGTTCTACATAGATTATATGGGCTAAATAATTGACTTTATTCTCGCACTCAATCTTTTCCTTGTGTATCTTTATATTTGCTTCCCGCCACTGTGGGATTTCATTTCCTAAAATCTTTTCTGCTTTTGTGCTGGGTCATATTATTTTTTGTTTTGTCGAAAACATAGTCTATAACCTGTTGATGGCGTTTTTTGGATCGTGTACCACTACCGGCCGCTGGTGCTGCATAGAACCGTCTTGATGCCACCCTGAATTTACCAGCTTCGCTAAAGTGCATGTGTAAATGGCTCCATGCCCCCATATTTCTGGGTTCTTCCTGCGCCCACACCAGATCATCGGCATTTTTGTATTTTGCAATGATCTCCTTCATTTTATCGGTTGGCAGTGGAAACAATTGCTCTAAACGCACCAATGCCACATCATCGCGTTTGGTCTCTTCTTTTTCCGCCAATAGGTCATAGTGGAATTTTCCGGTGCAAAACACCAAAGTCTTGATCTTTTCAACATCGGCCGAAACATCATCGATCACCTCTTGAAAATGGCCCTTGGCAAACTCATCTACTGTTGAAACCGCTTTTGGGTGGCGCAATAAGCTCTTGGGAGTGAACACTATCAAGGGTTTTCTGAAGTTCGACTTCATCTGCCTACGCAACAAATGAAACATATTGGCGGGTGTGGTACAATCGGCAATGTACATATTGTCCCTAGCGCACAGTTGCAGGTACCTTTCCATACGGCCTGAAGAATGCTCTGCCCCCTGCCCCTCGTAACCGTGCGGAAGCAGCATGACCAGACCGTTCTGTATTTTCCATTTGTCTTCGGCCGCGGATATGTACTGATCGACCATAATTTGGGCTCCATTGCTGAAATCACCAAATTGGGCTTCCCAAATTGTCAGGGTATTTGGGCTTGCCATGGCATAACCATAGTCAAAACCAACGACCCCGTATTCTGATAACAACGAGTTGTATATTTGAAAAACGCCCTGTTTGTCTGAAATATGGTCCAGCAGTACCACTTCTTCCTCGCTATCCTCTACTTTAAGTACTGCGTGACGGTGCGAAAAGGTGCCCCTTTCCACATCTTGACCTGAAAACCGGACTCCGAAACCTTCTTCAAGCAGAGTTCCGTACGCTAAAAGCTCACCCATTGCCCAATCTAGTTTATCGGTTTCAAAGTACATTTTTTTTCGATCGTTTATCAGTCTTTCAATCTTGCGCAAGAACTTTTTGCCCTTGGGCAGTTCTGTAATGATCTTTGCGATGGCGTTCAATTTCTTCTTGTCATAAGTAGTATCAACTTGATCTAGCATCTCCCATTCCCGAACATTTTCAAACCCTTCCCATTCATCTGCCATAAAAGGCTTGATCACTGTTTTATCTTCTTTTCGAGAATCTTCCAGTTCCTCCTCTAAAGAAGCCTTGTATTGAGTTTCAAGTTGCTTGACATAACCCTCCTCGATAATTCCCTCCGATAGCAATTTTGAAGCATAGATATCGCGTGGGTTAGGGTGCTTTGCAATTGCCTTGTACAATTTTGGTTGGGTAAACCGTGGCTCATCGCCCTCGTTGTGCCCATACTTTCGGTACCCCAATAAATCAATGAAAACATCCCTATTGAAACGCATTCGGTATTCCAATGCAAAAAGCGATGCATGGACCACGGCCTCAACATCATCAGCATTTACATGTAGCACGGGACTAAGGGTGACCTTGGCCACATCGGTACAATAGGTAGAGGATCTGGCATCAACATAATTGGTTGTAAAGCCAATTTGGTTGTTCACTATGATATGAACGGTGCCATTGGTCTTATAACCGTCAAGAATAGCCATTTGCACGATCTCGTACACAAGGCCCTGGCCCGCAATTGCGGCATCGCCATGTACGACTATCGGTAAAACCTTTGAAAAATCTTCAGCATAGTGCGCATCTTGTTTCGCCCTTGCAATACCTTCTACCACTGCACCTACGGTCTCTAAATGTGAGGGATTGGGGGCTATGTTCATTCTGATCTTGTGCCCATTTTTAGATTTTCTTTCAGAGGTCCACCCTTGGTGGTATTTCACGTCACCGTCGAAAATCACTTCCTCATAATCCTTACCATCGAACTCACTAAAAATATCTTTTGCTGTTTTTCCGAAAATATTGGTCAGCACGTTCAACCTTCCACGGTGGGCCATTCCCAAGATGAATTCCTCAACACCCAAATCGGCAGAGTGTTCTATAATTGCGTCAAGTGCCGGGATCAATGATTCGTTGCCCTCTAACGAAAACCGTTTTTGGCCTACGTATTTGGTGTGTAAAAAATTTTCGAAAGATACCGCTTGGTTAAGTTTGTTTAGAATATGTTTTTTTCTAACGTCATCATATTGGGGGTGGTTGTTATTTACGTTTAGGTAATCTTGTATCCATTTTACCCGGTGGGGCTTACGAATGTACATATACTCAACACCAATGGCATCACAGTAAATATCTTGCAAATGGTCTATGATCTTTCTCAGGGTACTGTTTCCAATACCTATAATTTCGCCGGCATTGAAAGTGGCGTCAAGATCGCTCTCTTCAAGTCCGAAATTGGCAATGGCCAAAGAGGGCTCGTACTTTCTTCTCTCACGGACCGGGTTCGTTTTTGTGAACAGATGCCCCCTGCCTCTATATCCATCGATCAACTTAACTACCTGAAATTCTTTTTGCAGTGACCGGGGCACTACGGGCAAACTACTTGAACCTTGAACATCAAGGTCGCCCAACGAGCTTTCGATTCCGAAATCATAGCCTTGAAAAAAAGCGCGCCAACTTGGCTCAATACTATCAGGACTCGTTAAATACTTGTCGTACAATTCTGCGAAAAAAGAGGTGTGGGCAGCGTTTAAAAAGGAATATTTATCCATAGATCGGTTCTCTGGCTTTTGAGGAAATTCATATCAAAAATACAATATTTAACATTTCTAGGTGTATCTTCGGGTGTTTTATAACAATTTAACCATAAAGCAAGGCTGAATTCAAGTTATAAATGCAACTTTTTGGTTAAACAATAATTGATTCATTACAAATATAGGATTTTCAAAACCAAACCTCTTTCTAGGTCGATTGTTAAGCTTAAATTCGATTGCTTTTATTTGCTGATCAGTGATGCTACTAAAGTCTGAACCTTTCGTAAAATATTGCCTTACTAGACCATTCAAATTTTCATTAGATCCTCTTTCCCATGAGTGATATGGTCTTGCAAAATAGTAATCAATAAACAAAAAATCTGCTACTTCTTTATGGCCTGCAAATTCTTTTCCGTTATCTGCTGTTATAGTGTGCAAGTAAGGTATCCACTCTTCTAACAAGTCGTTAATGGCTTGAGTAACAACTACGGCTTCTTTAGAAGCCACTTTTTTCATTTTTAGCATTCCACTAGCTCTATCGTTTATAGTAAGTATGGCTTGGTTATGGTTTTTTCCAATGATTAAATCCACTTCTAAATCTCCAAATCTAGTTCGTTTTTCTACAATCGGGGGTCTTT
>JAJRSY010000175.1 GCA_024278565.1 Bacteroidota bacterium | reverse complement strand
GTAACCTATGCGGGCTATGCTTACCAGTTGGGAGATAAAAATAAAAAGCCTATTCCAAATGCAACCATCAAGGTTTATAAGAAACTGAAAAAGACCGGCAAATACGTATTGTTGGAAAAACTAAAAACCGACCCCAAAACCCATAAATATAAAGTGGAACTTGGCTCTGAACATGATTATAAGTTGACTGCCACCAAGGAAAAATATTTGGCAAGTTCTAAATACATTACCGGTTTAGACATTGAAGAAGAAGATGAGGAAACTGTAGAGTTGCTTTTCGCCATTGACAAAATCAGCAAGGACAAAACTTATACGCTAAACAATATCTACTATGATTACAACAGCGCTGACCTAAGATCTGAATCGGAAGGGGTGTTAGATACTTTGTACAGCTTGTTGATGGATAACCCCAGCATTATCATTGAACTGAGTTCACACACCGATAGCAGAGGTAGTAAATCGTACAACGGCAGACTGTCACAAGCCCGGGCGGAGAGTTGTGTACGCTACTTGATAGAAGCCGGTATTATTGAAAAACGACTGGTGCCTATGGGTTATGGAGAATCAAAATTATTGAACCGATGTGCTGATGGCGTTGATTGTTCTGAGGATGAACATCAGGTAAACAGGCGAACGGAATTTAAAGTAATAGGGGAATTGGAAGAAGGTTTTATCATTCCGGAGGAAAAGAGGGTAGAAGACATGGAGGCATTGGAGGAAATGTATAAGGAAGAGTCTCCTGAAATTACCGAACCGGAAAAACAGGAAGTTGTTGAAGAACCGAAAGAAGAAATTATAGAAGAACAAATAGAAGAAATAGCAGAACCTATTGTTGAGGAAACCACAGAGGCTGAGCCGCAACCTGTCATCTATGTAGTGCAACCTGGAAACACCATGTATAGCCTCTCGCGACAGTTTAACACTTCGGTTGACAATCTAAAAAAATGGAACAAGTTGACTTCCAATGCACTGTTTGTGGGGCAGGAGTTGGTTGTTGGGTGGGAGTAAAGTTTATACCAACTATTTCTCACCATTATACCTCATTCATTTTTTAAACAGTTCTCAAATTCTATTTGTCCGACCGAACGACAAGTTCGTTTTCAGTTGGGTCAATAAAATGAAATTTGCGTCCACTGGGGAAAGAGAAAATTCTATTCTTTTTTTTGCTTGGTTGTTTATCACGCACCGGGAGGTAGGCGCTATGGGGAAATTATCAATTAAATTGTTTTTTATTGAAATAAAATCCACTATGCTACATTCTTAATTGCCTGATTAAGTTTATCCAAAAGCTCAACCATCGCCAAAGTAACTAACTTACAATAATCCAACAAATGTTCTCTTGTTTCTTGATGATTTCCCTGAAAGTATCCTTGAACCACCGTCAAAAAAGTATGGCTGGCAGCGCCTCCCTCCTGAATCTCTAAATTGCCGTAAGGATAGCTCAGAAACCAGAGCCGGAAGCACCTTTTTGATAGAATACCAGCCTTGCATTTCTTTGGTGTAATAATCTTTCCGTTGAAACGGAACAGCCAGCATAATCGTTTCAAAATCTAAAAAGTAAACCGGATAATGGAAGGTGTTTAGAAATTCCCTGACGTATTTTTGTCATTCTTTTTTATTTCGTCTTGATATCAACCATTTATCCAATGGTATTAACAGGGAGTTGACCAAAATTATGGAGAAAGTGCCTATCAATGTTTCAGGGTAATATCCTGCCGCTGCCAAGCAACCTACGGCAGAACTGCACCAAACTGTGGCGGCTGTGGTAAGTCCGCGCACATTTAGCCCTTCCTTAAAAATTATTCCCGCACCGATGAAACCGATCCCGGTAACGACCTGACCGATTATCCTTGTTACGTCTCCGCTTTCATGGGTAATATTGATGGACAATAACACGTATAGCGCTGACCCGATAGCCACCAATGTATTTGTTCTAAGCCCGGCTGACTTATGGTGCCACTGCCGTTCAATGCCTATGACTAAACCCGCTGTTAAGGCAAAAAAAAGACGAATAGTAAATTCTGTAATCGTCATCACTTTCAAGTTAGCATCAGTTAAAGTTATATTCCTTGCAAATTACCTGAATTGTTGTGTGTCAATGTTTTATAATAATATTATTGCGTTTTGTCATTTTCGTCTTTTTATAAATATTGACAAAATGTACCAAATAGAAAACGCCTTAATAACGAAAAAGTTATTCCTGAATTTCTTTCAGCTTCCTGAACTCTAATATAAAATATTTTTGCCGGTGATTGAGGGTGTAGTTCTATTTTAAATAATGTTTTTAATAAATCCCCGGGATGATTTTATAAGGTACAGATTTACAATATTCATCCCAATAGGTTCCATATTTCAACCGGCATTTCACGTCATCGCGTTTGGCGCGGTGAAACAACAGGATAGTCAAATAAACCACATAAAAATAAGGCATGAAATTGATAAACAATGCAGGCAAAGACCAACACAAAGCGCCTAGTATTTCCCCGACATAATGAAAATGACGGGAGATTCCCCACCAACCGTCCACCAGCAAGAGGCTTTCCCGTTTTTCTCCTTTTTGATCTACAAATTGCGCCCTGATGATCTTTGCTTTGTGCCCCCATATTTGGTAATCACCATCATTGTTTCTCACATGTATCCGCTGCCGGTTCATGTTGGTTTTACTGTAAAAGCCAAGCAACGCCACTGCAACAAGTACAGTTGAATAAACAGGTCCGATATGCACGGGATGTTGCACAAGGTAATGAGCCGTTAAAGTATAAACAGCCGGTATCCAAACCATAACTCCCCAAACGATATAATAGCCCGCCCGGTCTTCCTGAATATCCATCGTTTTGAAATAGCCGGACTCGTAGTAAAAGAATATCGCACAGTATATCAATTGCAGAGCCACAGAAACGATCATAGAATCGCTGATGCCGTATAGTTCGTGTTGCTTGACGGCAAAACTGATGATGAGCAGCGGCCAAGCCATCATTCCAAAACGGCAATTGGTGAAATGCTTGACATTAAACCCGAAAATATGGGGATAAAGATCGGTGCCCCAATAATAATCAAACAAAGGGTTGCCGCTTGATCCGCTGTCGGGCGTGCTCGGTTTATAAATACCTTTGAAATAGAGAAGTAAGCAAAACAACAAGCTAAAAACATTCAACGCGCCCAAAATTTCACCAAAATGATCGTAGATTATCGCAGGATCAAATACTTTTAATTGAAAGCCAAACAGCCATAATAAAGCAAGGGAAACAAGAAATGCCAGAAATCCATTGTTTTTATATATGGGCGTATAACCGTTTGGCGTTTTAGGTCCGTACACCGTTTTGCCGGGCAATATTTTCATCAACACCAACTCAACGGCTGCATAAATCCCAATTATGCTCCACGCAGTTTTTGATCCCCAGAATACGGGCGCCCATATCTGATACATACCGGAGAAAAAACCCTGCTTGCCAAAAAAACGAAACAACTCGACAAAGGACCCGTTGAGATATTGGCTTGTGTACCAAAAAACAATGGCTGCGGGTGGAGTCAATCCTATAAGTAACAAAACTGAAATATTCCTGACAATCGGGTGATCGGTATAATAGCCTTTTTTGTTTTGTTCCATAGGTTGCAATGTTAATTTATTCCGTTCTCAGAGTTTCAATTGATTATATAACCAAAGCAATGGTTAGCAATAAATATATGGAACATTTTAAATTATTTTATCGGATTGACACATAAGAGTGAATTTACAAAGGAAGAATTTAGTAAAAACACCTCTGTTTCATTTGATTGATTCACAAATTTACTGTACAACAAGACAAGGCGTCTAATGGAAAAACTTTTGTTTTTGATGCGCAGTATCTGGGAATTTTGGATGTTAAACAAAATGCCGGAATGCTTTAAACTCAGCCATATTTCTTTAATAGCAATATTTCCGGGAATGACGACCGTTTTAATTGCGAACTCACTTTATTAGCGCCCAACCCTCCCCACAAAATCACTTATCGGCTTATCTAATAGATTGCTTTTCTTCAAAGCTTTAATAAAAGCGCTACCGATAATTGCTCCGTTACTATATTTTGTAGCGATTTGATAGGTTTGCCGGTCGTGGATGCCAAATCCGACAAGCGTAGGATTCTTCAATTTCATTTTTGCAACCCGTTCGAAATAGGGGAGTTGCTGCTCTAAGGTTTTGTTTGCGCCCGTGATACTATTTGTGGACACCATGTAAATAAATCCCGAACTTAGGCTATCAATTTCTTTTATGCGATCATCATCGGTTTGAGGGGTGATGAGCATGATGTTGCACAAGTTATGTTCCTTGAATAAATCTTGAAAATGCAGTTTGTAATAGTCAGGCGGTAAGTCGGGGATTATTAAGCCGTCTATACCAATACGGCTGCATGTTTCACAAAAGGCTTTTACACCAAATTGCAATATCGGATTTAGATAACCCATGAGGATAAGCGGTATTTTTGTGTGATTTCGGGTGTCTTTTAATTCGTTGAATAAATAGCTGATTGTCATTCCATTGTGTATTGCCTTTTGTCCGCTTTGTTGAATGATGGGGCCATCGGCCAATGGGTCGGAAAACGGTATGCCAATTTCTATCAAATCCACACCGTTCTTATCTAATTCCGAAATGATGGTTGTTGTATCATCCAACGCAGGGTATCCGGCTGTGAAATAGACCGACAGAATATTTTTCTTCTTGGATTGGAAAAGCGAAGTTATTCTGTTATTCATTTTCTAAATAATTTTGATAGGTTGCCATGTCTTTATCGCCACGGCCTGAAAGGTTGATGATTACAATTTCCTGCGGCTTAAATTTTATTTTTTCCAAATAGGCCAATGCATGCGCTGACTCCAGGGCAGGGATTATTCCTTCGGTTTTTGATAAGAACAAGGCCGCTTTCATGGCTTCATGGTCAGTAACTGAAGTGACGGCCGCCTTACCGGTATCATTCAAATAAGCGTGTACGGGACCAACGCCAGGATAATCGAGACCGGCAGAAATGGAATGAGGCTCAACTATTTGGCCGTCATCGGTTTGCATCAAATAGGTCATGCTGCCGTGAATAATTCCTTTTTTACCCAAGGTAATGGAAGCTGCTGTTTTTCCTGAGTCAAGTCCTAAACCTGCCGCTTCAACAGCAATAAGTTTGGTAAAGCCGTTATCAATAAAATGATAGAATGCGCCAATAGCATTGCTTCCACCGCCAACACACGCAATAATGTAGTCAGGGTTTTCTTTGCCGGTTTTAGATTTTAATTGCTCTTTAATTTCTTTGCTTATCACCGATTGAAATTGTGCTACCATGTCAGGGTAGGGATGAGGCCCTACTACCGAACCTATGATATAGTGTGTCTCAACCGGGTCGTTGATCCATGCTCTGATGGCCTCGTTGGTAGCGTCTTTCAGCGTTTTGCTTCCGCTCATGGCCGTCACCACTTTTGCCCCAAGCAATTCCATTTTTTTTACGTTAGGCGCCTGTCTTTTAATGTCAACTTCACCCATGAAAATAGTGCAGGGCATGTTGGCTAAAGCACAGGCTGTGGCAGTGGCCACACCGTGTTGCCCTGCTCCTGTTTCAGCTATGATGTGCTTTTTGCCAAGCTGTTTTGCCAGCAATATTTGCCCGATGGTATTGTTGATTTTATGTGCCCCGGTATGGTTTAAATCTTCTCTTTTTAAATAAATATTGGTTTGGTAATGTTCTGACAGGTTTTGTGAAAAATAGAGTGGAGTAGGGCGACCTACATAATCTTGTAGCAGGGTAGCGAATTCTTGCTGGAACGATTCCGAGTTTATGATTTGCAGATAGTTTTCCTGCAGCTCTTTTATGTTGTGGTGAAGCATTTCGGGGATAAAAGCGCCACCGTACTCACCGTAAAATCCGTCTTTGCTTATTTTAAAGGTGCTCATTTTTCAAATCTATTAAAGTAGTAAGCTTTTGCAAGTCTTTCATGCCGGGTTTGATTTCAAATTGGCTGTTTACATCTATTGCATACAGCGAAGGATGCATTATTTGAAAAGCTGTTGTCGAGTTGTTCAGGTCAATGCCTCCGCTCAAGAAAAAAGGAGTTTTACCGGTATATTTATTCAAAATTTTCCAATTGAACGATTTTCCGGTGCCACCGTAACCGGCTCCTTTTGTGTCAAACAAAAAATAGTCAGCGCTTGATTCATAAGGTTGGGTAGAGTCAAAATCGAATTCTTGATGGATGTGGAAAGCCTTGATGATATTCAACCCGGCTTGTTTCAGTTCTTGGCAATAATCTGCCGGTTCGTTTCCGTGAAGTTGAGCGAAAGTAAAATTGTAGGATACGCAAATTTTTAATACTTCCTCCAACTTTTCATTTACAAACACGGCTACCGGTTTGGTTTGCTTTCCTAATTTATTGAGGCTGATTTTAGAAAGTTTATTGCCCGCATACCGGGGCGATGGCTTGTAGAAAATAAAGCCCATGAAATCGGGTTGTAATGCGGCAATTTCAGCGATGTTGCCAACATATTTCATTCCACACACTTTTATTTTAAGTTTTTTTTCTATCACAACTTCGGCTCTATTTCAATTAATTTAAGTTCCTGAATGATTTTGGCGCAAGCCAAAGCGGGGTTGTTGTTTTTCATAAAATATTCACCTATCAAAAAGCCTTTAAACCCGGCATTCCTGAAATATAAAATATCTTGTGCTGAACTGATTCCGCTTTCGGCAATTTTTGTGAATGAGCCGGGGATAAGTCGCCCCAATTTGTTGGCGGTTTCAATATCTACTTGAAAGGAATTTAAGTTGCGGTTGTTGATACCGACAAGGTCAATATCTTCATTCAAATAGCTGAGTTCTTTTTCTTCGTGAATTTCAAGCAAAGTTTCAAGACCAAGCAATCGAGCTTGCTTTGCGAGTTCTTTCACTTGTTTTAGTGTGAGCATTTTGACTATGAGCAGAATGACGTCTGCGCCCATTGCTTTTGATTCAACAAGCTGGTACTCGTCTATGATGAAATCTTTCCGTAGTATCGGGCATGCGTTAATTTTTCTTGCAATGAGTAAATCATTTGAGCTTCCTCCAAAAAA
Source organism: Bacteroidota bacterium (assembly GCA_024278565.1). GTDB lineage: Bacteria > Bacteroidota > Bacteroidia > Flavobacteriales > Flavobacteriaceae > Maribacter_C. The sequence continues at coordinate 2,047 of JAJRSY010000175.1, read as the reverse complement.
GTGCGTGTCGGTAAGTACCGACAATGCAGTAGCTTCCGATTTTATATAACCGGAAGTTACAATTTCCACATCAGCCGGTTTGTTAATGTCGCCTTTGGATGGCGATTTGCGCTTAAACTCGGCAATGATACCGCTTGCATCGGGAAGATTTAGAGCAGCTTTCAGCGAAAAACAATCAACAGGAAAATGGGAAGACTTTTCTAGTTGCTTCACAGGAAATTTTGCTTTTCGTTCTGCCACTTCCTGCTGTTTGTAGGCTTTTATTTCATCTAATATGTTCATGTCAACAAAGGCTTCTATTTTATACTTATCAGGGAGTTTAAAGACTTGAGCGCTTGTTTCTTCAATAAAGATTCTTTCGCAAGGCTTAAACAATTTTCGAAGTTTTTATCAGGAAAATAAGTTTGAATGGCGGTGGCGGCATTGGCAATAACCACGTTGTTTTGAGTTTCAGTACCTCTGCCGTTGATTACTTCTGTGAAAATTGATGCCGCTTCCTCTACCTTATTTCCTCCGAATAAATCTTCATACTTTGTTTTGAAGAAACCGAAATCTTCTGCATTGAGCAATTCTTCTCCATTGTTGTAAATTCTTTTATGACTTCCGGTAAGTGAAATTTCATCAAAGCCGTCAAGGGCGTGAACAATGCTGTATTGATGGTCGGTTTTTTGAAAAAGATATTGATACATGCGGGCAATATCTAAATTGAAAACCCCTACCAGTTGTTTCATTGGCATAGCCGGATTTACAAGGGGGCCGAGCATGTTGAAAAATGTTTTTACGCCCAATTCTTTTCTTACCGGAGCCACGTGTTTCATGGCAGTATGAAAAAGGGGAGCGTGCAGAAAGCAAATGCCCGCTTCACTAATTTGCTGTTTCAAAACCTGTTGCTCATTGGTAAACTTCACTCCTAAATACTCTAGTACGTTGGACGACCCTGAAACAGACGAAACGCCATAGTTGCCGTGTTTGGCTACCGGAATTTCAGCGCCCGCTACCACAAAGGAAGCCAGCGTGGAAATGTTGAAAGTGTTTTTGCCGTCACCGCCTGTTCCGCACAAATCAATCGGGTCAAATTCAGATAGGTCAACCGGAATGCAAAGTTCAAGCATGGCGTCACGAAACCCTTCCAACTCATCGAGCGAAATATTGCGCATGATGAATGCGGTAAGAAAAGAATCAATTTGGGCATGGTTGTGTTTGCCGGATGCGATATCTATCAAAACGGTTTTGGCTTCCTCTTTGGTTAAGGTTTTGTGTTCGAAAAGATGGTTTAATATTTCTTTCAATTTTCAGTTTTCTATCCAGTTTTTTAAAAGAGTCATTCCGTGTTCGGTCAACACCGATTCGGGGTGAAATTGCACGCCTCTTACATCGAATGTTTTATGTTTAATGGCCATAATGTTACCGTCCATATCGTTGCCTATACACGCTATTTCATCGGGCAAGTCGGGGCTTACGACCCATGAATGATAATGCCCTATTTTAAACTTTTGAGGAATATTTTCAAGCAGATAATCGGTTTGGGATTGATTGAAAACGGATGCTACGCCATGTTTGGGGTCTGGTAGGTTGAGTAGTTTTCCGCCAAAAACCTCTGCAATAGCCTGGTGCCCCAAACACACGCCCAGTATGCTTTTCACCTGTGCATACGTTTTTATGATGTTTAGAACTCCACCGGCTTCTCGGGGAACACCCGGCCCGGGCGAAATAAGAATTTTGTCAAAATCTTCTACCTCATCAATTGAAATATGGTCGTTTTTATGCACTTCAATTTCTCCGGCTTTCAACTCAACCAGCATGTGTACCAGATTGTAAACAAAAGAATCGTAGTTATCTATTACTAAAATTTTCATATTATAAATTATATTTCAGTTGCCAGTTTGATGGCTTTCTTCAATGCCGACAGTTTGTTTTCTACTTCTTGCAGTTCATTTTCGGGAACAGATTTGGCTACAATACCGGCTCCGGCTTGGTAGTTAAGCGTATTGTTTTCGCTCACAAATGAGCGGATAAAAATAGCATGATTAATCGCCCCGTGAAAACT